>JAHEXN010000030.1:1492-18504 GCA_023252095.1 Actinomycetes bacterium
CCTCGCCGACCGCCGCGAGGCCATGACGCCGTGGTGGCGCGACCGCTCCCTGGCCCTGCCCGCAGCGTCCGGCACCCTGGTCGCTGTCGGCAGCCTCCTGCAGTGGAACGGCGCCGACCAAGCCGCACTCGTCCTCCTGTGGGGGGCACTGCTGGCCGGGGCCTGGACCTTCGCCCCCGGAGCGCTCCGTCATCTCGCGCGTGGATTCCTCGGCGTCGGCCTGCTGATGACGATTGCCGCGATGGGTGCGGTGGCCCTGGGCCACATCGGTGAGGCCGCGGCACTGGCATTCCTGTTCTCGATCGCCGAAGCGCTCGAGGACCGCGCGATGGACAAGGCCAAGCACGGCCTCGGATCGCTGTTGTCACTGATCCCGAGCACGACCCGCGTCGTGCGCGACGGGCAAGACGTCACGATCGAAGCCACCGACGTGCAGATCGGCGACGTCCTGATCGTCGGAGCCGGTGAGCGGGTCGCAACCGACGGCGTGGTCACGAAGGGCCGCTCGATGGTCGACGCCTCTGCCATCACCGGAGAGTCGATCCCCCTGGAGGTCGGCCCCGGCGCCGAGGTGCTGGCCGGGAGCGTCAACGGAGGCGGCAGCCTGACCTTGCGGGCCGCGGCGGCCGGCACCGACAACTCTCTGACGACGATCGTCAGGCTCGTGCAGGAGGCCCACCAGCGCAAGGGCGACCGCGCCCGCCTTGCCGACCGCATCGCCCGCCCCCTGGTCCCGGTCGTGCTCGTCGCCGCCGCACTCGTCGCGGTGGTCGGCTCCTGGCTCGGAGAGTCCTCGGTGTGGATCGAGCGCGCCCTCGTCGTCCTTGTGGCGGCGTCGCCGTGCGCGATGGCCATCGCGGTGCCCGTCACGGTGATCTCCGCGATCGGCTCTGCGAGCAAGCTGGGCGTGATCATCAAGTCGGGCGAAGCCTTCGAGCAGTTCGGCACGATCCGACAGGTCGCCTTCGACAAGACCGGGACCCTGACGCGCAACGAGCCGCAGGTCGTGACCGTGCTGACCACCGACGACACCACCGATGCCGAGGTTCTCCGGGTCGCGGCGGCCCTGGAGCGGACCAGTACGCACCCGCTCGCCAGCGCGATCGTCGACGCGGGCGGGCGCACCCTCACCGCCACCGACGTCGAGGAGCTCCCGGGGCACGGCATCACCGGGACCATCGACGGCATTGCCCACGCCGTCGGCCACCACCGCTGGCTCTCCCCCGGCACACTCTCGTCCGCCACCGATGCACTGACCGATGACGGCAGGAGCGTCGTCGTCGTCCACCGTGACGGGCAGGTGCTCGGAGTGATCGGGGTGCGTGACGAGCTGAAGCCCGAAGCCGCCGAAGCCATCGCCGACCTCGCGGCCGCGGGCATCACCGCGGTGATGATCTCCGGCGACAACACCCGCACCGCGCGGGCGATCGCTCGCGAGGCTGGCATCGAGACCGTTCACGCCGAGCAGCTCCCCCAGGACAAGGCCGATGTCGTCGAGACGATGCGCCGTCAAGCACCGACCGCCATGGTGGGCGACGGCATCAACGATGCGCCGGCCCTCGCGGCCGCGACCGTCGGCATCGCCATGGGCGCGACCGGTTCGGCCGCTGCCGTCGAGTCGGCCGACATCGCCTTCACCGGACACGACCTTCGTCAGATTCCGGCGGCGATCGCGCACGCCCGACGAGGCCGCCGCATCATGACCGGCAACATCCTCCTCGCACTGGCCATCATCGTCGTCCTGTTCCCCCTCGCACTGTTCGGCGTGCTCGGGCTTGCCGGAGTCGTGCTCGTCCACGAGGTGGCCGAGGTCGTGGTGATCGGCAACGGGCTGCGTGCCGCACGCCTGCGCGGTCTTCGCCGCGAGGAAGCCCCGCCGGACGTAGCCACCACCGGTTCGGGGTGCACCGACGGCTGTTGCACCCCGGACACGGCGTCGCCAATCTTCACCATCGCTTCCGCCGCGAGAGAGGAGGTGACTCGGTGACGCGCCGACCGCCACCGCTCGCCCTGGCCGTCGGTGCCGCAGCCGCGCAGCACTTGATCGGACCGGCTCGACGTCCGACCATGACGTCGAGGATCGCCGCAGCCACCGTCGCCATCGGCGCCGCTGCCCTCCTGGTCAGACCCGTCGTGGCCTTCCGACAGGCAGGCACGACCGTCGACCCTCGCGAGCAAGCCGTCAGCGACACACTGGTGACGACAGGCGCCAACACCATCAGCCGCAATCCGATGTACGTCGGCATGACCGGGCTACTGACCGCTCACGCCGTCGCAAGACGCAGCATGCCGGCACTGCTGCCGGTCCTCGCCTTCGTGGCTTGGATCGACCGCGCCCAGATCCCCGCCGAGGAACATCACCTGCAGCAGCGGTTCGGGAACGAGTACGAGCACTACGCGGCTCGCGCACCCCGCTGGCTGCGACCCCTGCCGCGGCACTGCGCGGGTAGTGGTTTCGGTCGGGCCGGAGCGGCGAGCAGGTGAGTTGGGTCCCGTCGCTCCGACCCGATGTAATCTACGTTACTACGTACTGTAGAAATTCGAGGAGGACGGCATGCGCAGCTTCGGCGATCTCGAATCGCGCCTCATGCAAACACTGTGGTCGTCAAACGATGGATTGACCGTGCAGGAGGTCATTGACCGCCTCGAGACGCCCGTGGCCTACACGACAGCCATCACCGTGATCGAACGCCTTCGGGCCAAGGGATGGCTGGCCCGGGAGAAGGAGGGACGGGCCTTCCGGTACGTCGCCACCCGCAGCGAGTCTCAGTACGCGGCCTCCCTCATGAGCGAGGCCCTCGATGAGGTTGACGACCGCACCGGAGCGCTCCTGAGCTTCGCCGACCGGCTCAACCCCGATGAGGCTCGCAAGCTCCGCGAGGCTCTCGGTCGACTCGGATCCGAGGAAGGCTGATGTCGCTGATCGTCGCGCTCGTCCTGCTGGTGGTCGCTGTCACGAGTGCCTGGACCATCGACAGATCGCTGCGTGGAGCTCGGTGGGTCGAGGCCGCCCCCGGCCGAGCGTTGATGGTCTGGCACCTCGCGGCGATCTCCCTGGGCGGCGGTGTGATCGCCGCGGGCGCCTTGCTGACCCACGACGTCCTCGAGCACGTCATGTTCCGAGCCACTGGCGTCTCGGAGGACGAGCTTCATCGGGTCTACGCCGGCGGCGTCGAGCTGAGCCCTCTCTGGAACGCGACGGCCGCGATGGTCCTGGCGGGGATGGGCGTGCTCTTCTTCCACGCGGCGGTGGCGACGGTCACCACGAGCCGCAGTCGCCGACGACTGCACGAGGCGCTCGAGCAGAACGTGACGACGGCAGCCGACGGGTGCGACGTGGTACCGAGCGAGCGGCTCTACGCCTACTGCATCCCGGGGAACGCCCGCCGCCGTTCGCGGGTCGTGATCTCGACCGCTGCGCTTCAGGTCCTGAGCACCGGTGAGCTCGCGGCTGTGATCGCACACGAGCGCAGCCATCTGCGCCGCCGCCACCACCGGTCGATCGCCGCTGCGGAAGTCTTCACCCGAACCGCCGGACCGCTGCGCATCCTTCCGAGCTATGGCGCCGAGGTGCGACGGCTCGTCGAGCTCGAGGCCGACGACGATGCCTGGCACGGCGCCGGGCGGCTGTCACTGGCGCGAGCTCTCCTGGTCATGGCCAGCCCTCAGCATCCCTCCGGCAGCCTCGCCATGGCAGCGTCCGCAACGGGCGAGCGGATCCACCGGATGCTGCTCGCGCCCCAGCACGACCGCCGTCTCACCTCAGTGCTGGTCGTCCTGGCAGTGGTCGCTGCTGCCATCCCCCCGGCGACGATCAGTTTGCCGGCTCTGTACCTCGCGCTTGGCGCGTGAACGTCCAGCATCTCCCCACACCCACTCTGGAGACCCTGTGAATCGCCCCTCCCGTCGGACCGTCATCACCGCATCCATCGTGGCCGTCTGCGTCGCCGTACTCGGACTCTTCGTGGTGCTCGAGGTCAGGAGCGCACCGGAGGTCTCCGAGAGCTCCGGGGCCGAGGACCCGCGCATCGTGCGCGCCGACAGCCACGTCCTTCAGGAGGCGACTGAGGGCTCGCCCGTCCTCGTGGAGTTCCTCGACTTCGAGTGCGAGGCGTGCGGTGCCTTGTACCCGGCGATCGAGCAGCTACGCGAGGACTTCGCCGACGAGGTGAAGTTCGTGGTGCGCTACCTCCCGCTGCCCAGCCACCTCAACTCGCGCAATGCCGCACACGCCGCCGAAGCAGCAGCACGCCAGGGTCAGTTCGAGGCGATGTACCGGTTGCTGTTCGAGACCCAGACGTCCTGGGGCGAGAGCCAAGAAGACATGTCCCCGTTGTTCCGCACCTACGCCGAGGAGCTCGGCCTCGACCTGGCTCAGTTCGATGCCGACGTCGTCAGCGAGGACGTCGCGGCCCGCGTCGAGGCCGACTTCCAGGACGCCCAGTCCCTCGGCCTCAGCGGGACCCCGAGCCTGTTCCTCGACGGCGAGGTGATCCAACCCCGCACGCTGGGCGACTTCGAGGACGCACTCGAGCGAGCCGTCGCCGCCGCCGGATGAGTCAGTTTCGCCGAGGGCTCGGCGAGCTGCGGTTCCTTGTGAGTCGCCGCTGGATCGGGTTCGGCATCTTCGTGATCGCCTTGGCCGGCGTGTGCGTACAGCTCGGGGCCTGGCAGTTCGACAAGCTCGACGAGCGTGAGGACCGCAACGCACTCGTCGCCGAGCACCTCGCGATCGACCCCGTGGAGCTGAACTCCGTGGTCCCTGCCGGCCAGCGCCTCGATCCCGAGCAGGAGTGGACGGTCGTGACCGCGACCGGTCGCTACGACCTGGACCGACAGGTGACCGTCAAGTACGTCAGTCGTGACGGTCGCCCCGGCGTGGACGTGCTGACGCCCTTCGTGCTGGACGACGGCACCGCGCTGCTCGTCAACCGCGGTTTCGTCGAGACGCTCCGATCCTCCACAGCTCCGACGGACCTCCCTGTACCAACGTCGGCGACTGTTGAGGTTACCGGATGGTTGCGTCCCAACAGCGGCGCGACAGGCGAGGCAGTTCGCGTGAGCGACACCCAAGTCCGCGCCATCTCCAGCGACGGGCTCGCAGAACACGTCCCGTACGAGCTCCGCGACGGGTACCTCAACCTGCAGGATCAGAGCTCCGGCGCCGGGGTGCTCGATCCGGAGCCACGTCCAGAGCTCGGCCCGGGAACCCATTTCGCCTACGGCCTGCAGTGGTGGTTCTTCGGCGCACTCGCCCTGACCGGTTTCGTCTGGTTCGCGCACGCCGAACGCCAGGACCGACGCAAGCGACTCATCGGGTCGCTGCGGCCGGTGGCGGACTCACGGACCACGTCGGACGAGCAGCACGAGCTCCAGAGCAGTCGATGACGAAGCGCCGCGGAAACACGACTCGGGCCCTTTCACCACGCGAGTTCCTCCGCTGGATCTGGGGCCAGCTGACCTCGATGCGGACGGCTCTGCTCCTGCTGCTGCTCCTCGCGGTCGCCTCGCTCCCCGGCTCGTTCATCCCTCAGCGCAGGGTGGACTCCCGAGCGACGCTGGCCTTCGAGTCCCGCAACCCCGAGCTGTCGCCGTGGCTCGATCGACTCGGCCTGTTCGACGTCTACAGCTCGCCGTGGTTCAGCGCCATCTATCTGCTGCTGATGGTCTCGCTCATCGGGTGCATCGTTCCGCGCACTCGGGTGTACCTACGGGCCCTGCGGGCACGCCCACCGAAGGCACCGAAGCGGTTCTCCCGACTGCCGGCTTCCGGGTCGTTCTCCACGACCGCCGACGTCGATGCCGTTCTCGCCGCGGCCCGCCAGACCGTCCGGCGCGGACGGATCGACATCGTGACCTCAGTCATTCCTGGCGGCGCGACGGGAGAGCTGCGAGCCGAGCGAGGCCACTTGCGCGAGCTCGGCAACCTGGTGTTCCACGTGAGCGTCGTGGTAGTCCTCATCGGCGTCGCGGCAGGCTCCCTGCTGGGCTATCGAGGGGCGGTGATCGTCACCGAAGGCCAGACCTACGCCAACGCGCTCACCCAGTTCGACGAGTTCGACTCAGGCACCTGGTTCGACCCCGAGGAGCTGCCGCCCTTCTCGCTCGAGCTCGACGACATGATCGCCGAATTCGACGTGAGCGACGGACCGCAACGGGGTGCGCCGCGACTGTTCGAAGCCACCGGGACGTACCGGGCTGCGCTCGACGGTCCGACCGAGGACTTCTCCGTCCGCGTCAACAACCCGCTCGCGATCGGGTCGACGAACGTCTTCCTCGTCGGGCAGGGATACTCGCCCGTCATCACCGTGACAGATCCCCAGGGCGTCGTCGTGTTCGACGAAGCAGTCCCATTCCTGCCCGAGGGACCCACCTACACCTCCGGTGGAGTGGTCAAGGTCGCCGACGCCCGCCCTGAGCAGATCGGCATGCAAGGCTTCTTCCTCCCGACCGCCGCGCGCACAAGGGAGGGCGAGCCCTCCGTGTCGGTCTTCCCTGCCGCAGCCAACCCCTACATCGCCCTGCAGGTGTGGACCGGCGATCTCGGCCTCGACGACGGGGTACCGCAATCGGTGTACGTGCTCGACAAGAGCAGGATGACCCAGGTCCTCGATACGAACGGCGAACCCTTCCGCATCGAGCTGCAGCCCGGTCAGGCCACGACCCTCCCGGACGGCACCACCGTCGCATTCTCCGAGCTCAAGCAGTTCGCCCGGTTCCAGATCGCCTCCGCACCACTCGCACTGGTCCCCCTCGCGGGCGTGTCCGTCGGGCTCGGTGGGCTCATGCTGTCCCTGTTCATCCGCCCGCGGCGCACCTGGGTGCGGGCCACGTCGGACGGCACGACCACCGTCGTCGAGGTCGGTGCGCTCGATCGCGTTCCACGCGACGGCCTCCCCGAAGACCTCACGGGCTTCATCGATCGCCTCACCAGCGCACTGGACAGCTCGGCGGGTCGCACGCCGTGACCGAGTCAGCGGACGGGGCCGCCCAAGGGGGGATGAGAGCGTCCACGCCGACGGGACGTCGCGGATCTCCTACGAACCTGAAGCCCGGTGGGATACGCACGCTGCCGATCGCTCTGGCTGGCGGCGTGGTCGCCGCTCTCGCGTTCGAGCCCGTAGGCCACGGCTGGCTCGCGCCTCTCGCGATGGCCATGTTCTGGATCAGCGTGACGAGGTCGCACTGGCGCTCAGCCCTGATCCATGGCGCCTGCTTCGGCTTCACCTTCATGGGAGTCCTGCTGTGGTGGCTTGTGGACTCGGTCGGTGCCGGCGCGTGGGTGCTGCTCGTCGCAACGCAGACGCTGGCGGCCGTCGCAGCAGCCGCGGGTATCCATGCCGTCAGTCGTCTTCCCGCGGGACCGGTGTGGGCAGGCGCGGTGTGGGTCCTCGTCGAGTCGACGAGAAGCACCTGGCCTCTCGGCGGACTGCCCTGGGGGCGGTTGGGCATCACCGCGATCGACACGCCATGGGTGACCCTGCTGCCGTACGTGGGAATCCCCGGCACCGGGTTCGTCGTAGCTGCGGCCGGATTTGCCTTCGGCGGCCTGGTGACCCGCCACAGAGGTTCAGATCTTGTCGTGGTCGGAGCCGTCATGATGTCGTTCGCGGCCACGGTCGCGCCCTCCGTGGCCCCGCACGAAGGCACGTTCCGAATCGCGGTGATTCAGGGCGGTGTCCCGGGCGATGGCCGCGACGTGGCGGGCAATCACCGACAGGTGACGGATAACCACGTCCAGCAGACCAGGGAGCTGGCACAGCGCATCGCGGCCGGCGAAACACCGGCACCCGATCTCATCGTCTGGCCGGAGAACTCCACAGCGGTGGACCCCTTACGGGACCGAGCGACCCGCGGCGCGATCGATGAAGCCGTATCCGAGGTGGGCATCCCCATACTGATCGGCGGCGTCTTCGACGGACCCGACGATGCGACGGCGTACAACCGTGGCATCGTGTGGCTCCCCGACGGCGAGATCGGACCTGCGTACACGAAGACCCACCCAGTCCCCTTCGGCGAGTACATCCCGTGGCGCTCTGTCATCGGCGGTTGGTCGTCGCGGTTTCAGCTGATTCCTCGGGACTTCCTCCCCGGCTCCGGTGAAGGTCCGCTCGACGTCGCTGGCATCAAGGTCGCCGATGCCATCTGCTTCGACGTTGCTTACGACGACGCGCTACCCGATCAGGTCCGCCGCGGTGCGCAGCTGGTCGCCGTGCAGACCAGCAACGCGACGTTCTACGAGACCTACCAGCCCGAGCAGCAGTTCGAGATCACGCGGGCCCGCGCGGTGGAGCTAAACCGCAGCGTCGCAGTGGCGTCGACCAATGGCATCTCCGCCATCATCGACCCGAGCGGCCGGGTGCTCGTTCGGTCCGCCGAGGGATCCGGAGCCGTCGCGATCACCGACGTGCCGATCGTCGATGCCATCACCCCGGCCGTCCGCTTCCAAACCCGACTGACGCTCCTGCTGAGCGGCCTCGCGATCGGCGGTCTCCTGTGGTGCGCTGCGAGAAGTTCTCGGCGGCGGCGCGTAAGAGTCGGTATTGCTTCGTACCGGCAGGGCGAGCGTCGACCAGCACCGTCAGCGGCATGGAACCCCAAGCGGCAGTGGCTAGTGCTCCATCAACGGAATCCACGCGACTCTTCGGACTACTCAGAAAGAACCGCAGAGTCCCTATCGGCAGCATCCTCAGGCACAACGAAGGAGAAAAATCGAATGGTGAGTTCAAGAACGCGACGCTGGGTCGTTTCGGTGGCACTCGCAGTCCTCACGGTGGTCTACGCACTCGACCAACTGCTCACGATCGAGTGGCCCGATGACGCGGTTTGGCCGTTGCGCCTCCTGCTGCTCCTCGCCGCCGTCGTGATCGCCGGCATCGCCTTCCAGGCGTGGAGTGCTGGTAAGCCACAGGAGCTCCGGCCGCTCACCGCCATGAGCACATCGTTGATCGGCGGTGCCAGCCTCGCGTCGGCCGCCACCTCCGGAGGAAGCGACACCGCCTTTGGCAGCGGAGCCTTGGGTGCAGTGTCGCTTGTTGCCCTTGCCTTCGGCGTCATCGTGCTCAACATCGACGGTCGAGAGAAGGGCAACCGATCGTGATCGCCCGAGCTTTCTACTGAAGCTGGGTGCTTCCCGACGCTGGCCGGGATCCACGGTCGTGATGGCTGACTTGTAGGTTGATCACTAACGGTCCACTCCGGCTCTCAGGAGGCTTGGAGACCGGAAACATGAGTTGGAATCGTTTCGAGGTTTCTGCCTCCGAAACGTTCGGTCGTAGGTTCTGGCGCACCGGACCCTCGCGTCACTTGGGCGAGGCTGCGGTCTTCCATCGACCGAAGTGCTTACCCAGCGTCCTCAACCATCTCTTCGAGCACTTCGAACGGCGACTCGACGTCGCCGCTCCAGGCCTCGAGGCCTTCTCGGATGGCGAGGCCGGCCACGACCAGGGCGGCGACTGAGTCGGCCCACGCCCAGCCGAAGAGGCTGTTGAGCAGTAGGCCAATGAGGACTGTGCCGGAGAGGTAGATGCACAGGAGCAGTTGCTTGGCGTCGGCGATGACGCTCTTGGAACCGAGTTCGCGGCCGGTGCGGATCTCGATCCAGGCCAGGAGCGGCATGATGAGCAGGCTGAGGGTGGCGATCCCGATGCCCAGTGGGCTGTGGTCCACGTCCGGCGCGCCCGTCAGTGAGAGCGCGGAATCGATGATGACGTAGGCGGCCAGGGCGAAGAACGCGATCCCGATCGCTCGGACGGTCGCCTTCTCCCATCGTTCGGGATCGGCCCGGGTGAACTGCCAGGCCACTGCCACCGCGGAAAGAACCTCAACGATCGAGTCCAGACCGAACCCGATCAAAGCAGCGCTTGAAGCCAGCACCCCGGCCCAGATAGCGATAGCCGCCTCAATCACGTTGTAGGCGATGGTGAAACCGACGATGAGGCGGACTCGCCGGTGCAGAACCGATCGACGCTCTGCAGTGACTGGCGTGCTCATCGCGACGCCTCGCAGCACCCGGCGGTCGTGCAGGCCGGGTCGATGCACTCTGCGCTCTCGTCAACCGCGAGGGTCACGTCCACGAGCGCCAGCAGTGCTCGCCCGAGCCGATGGTCAGCGATCTCGTACCGCGTCTGGCGGCCCTCCGGCTCGGCAACCACGATGCCGCAGTCACGAAGACAAGCCAGGTGGTTCGAGACGTTCGAGCGGCTCAGGTCGAGCTCACGCGAGAGCACGGCGGGGTAACTGGGTCCGTCTAGGAGAGTGAGCAAGATGCGGGACCGGGTTGGGTCCGCCATGGCGCGTCCGAGACGGTTCATGACATCAAGACGTGTTGGAATGGTCAGCATGCAGTGACTATACATCGAAGGCTGACTAGAGCAATCTGTTGGTAGAGACCGAAATCGGTCCTTTTCGGTGCTCAGCTGGCGCCGACGCCAGAACCTAGAGCCAGAATCGATTCGGGTTTCGGCCACCGAAACTTTCGGCGCTAGGTTTTGGCGTATTGAGGTGGGCAGCAGAGCTCCTGGGTGGCATCCGAATCCCGCGGCGCACGGCAACTTGATCCGGCTGCAGGAGCCGGACCCTCCCAGACGGTCAGCGGTGACCACCGATCCTCCGGTACCCTCGCCCAGGTTGACTGTTCACGAACCGAAGGACGAGCGTGGGATCTGCAGCGCCGAAGCGCCGTCTCGAATCGGAGCGACGCCGGTCTGTCGCGATGCGCCCGCCGATCGCGGCTGTCGGTGCGCTCGCCATGATCGTCGCCGGCTGGGGCTCAGTCGCCCTTGCCGGTCCTACTGATCCGGGCGTCCTGGCCAGCGATCAACGAGCACTGTCCGATTCCTACGAGACCGGTCCGGACGTCAGCAGAGACTTCGACCGTGTCCTGCTAGAACAGCAGACCCAGGCGCAGGCCGAGCAACTCATTCAGGCTCAAGCGGAAGTTCGCTCGGATTCGCAGGCTAAAGCGGACGAACTCCAGACCGAAGCAGAAGCACGCAGGGCCAACCAGTGGGTTCTTCCCGTTACCGGTTACCGCATCTCGGGCCGGTTCGGCGACATCAACTCCTTGTACGGCAAGGGGCACAGCGGGCTGGATCTCGCTGGTCCTTCCGGATCGACGGTCGTGTCGGTCGCGGCGGGCACCGTCATCGCCGCCAAGTACTCCGGCAACTGCGGGAACATGACGCAGATCAAGCTCGACGCTCAGGACCTCGTGATCATGTACTGCCACCAGAGCCGCATCACCGTCGAGGTGGGCCAACACGTCCAGGCCGGCGAGACCGTCGGGTACACGGGGTCGACCGGTCGATCGACCGGCCCCCATCTGCACGTCGAAGCCAAGCCGGGCGGCGGCAAGTCGGTCGACGTCGAGCCGTACTTCCGCGAGCACAACGTCACCGTCTAGACACTGTCCGAGGGGTCCCGGCAACCCCTCCGGCACGAGGACGCTCTTCCGGCTCAGGTTCACCGCTCCACCCTGTGGGGCGCGTGAGCGTTATACGCGACCTCGCATCGTGAGTTCTCCGATCGGGAGGACTGCGCTCTGCCCGCGTTCGTCTGGCGATCTCGTGACCCCGCGACGTGCTCCGCCCACCTCAGTCGAGCCGTCGAGACACGAGACACGAGACACGAGACAGACATTTCCTCCCCGCGGCGTTCCGAGGCGGTTGCACCCGTCGTTTGCATATACCCCAGGGGGGTATATGATGGTGTTGAGATACCCACCCGGGGTATGCGTGGAGGAGTACTGATGATCACCAAGTCCTACGAGGTGGCCGGCATGACGTGCGGCGGCTGCGCGGCGTCAGTCAAGAAGGAAGTCACCTCGCTCGACGAGGTCACCGAAGCCAACGTCGACCACCAGGGCGGACGCCTGACCGTCACGTCAGCGTCCGAAGTCGACGATGCATCTGTCCTGGTCGCCGTCGAGAAGGCCGGATATCAAGCCACTGCGGTCTGAGGACCGCCAGCGACTGGCGTGAGCAGTTCATGCTGATCGCCTACCAGCACAAAGGAGGCCGTCATGAGTGATCACCACTCCGCGACGGAAACGCACCCCGCTCACCACGAGCACCCGCACGATCACACCAACCACGAGCACGCCGAGCCCGGCCAACAGGAGCACGGTGCCCACGGGGACCAAGGTCACGGCGGTCATGGTGACCACGTCGGACAGTTCCGCCGACTGTTCTGGTGGATGCTCCTGTTGGCCATTCCGGTCGTCGGACTCTCGGAGATGTTCGCGATGCTGGTGGGCTACGACCTGCCGCGAGGAGAGTGGATCACCTGGGTCTCCCCCGTCCTCGGCACGATCATGTTCGTGATCGGTGGCCGACCGTTCCTGGCCGGTGGTGTGGCGGAGGTCCGCGGCCGAGCGCCCGGGATGATGTTGCTGATCGCCCTGGCGATCAGCGTGGCTTTCGTGTCTTCCTGGGGCGCGTCCACCGGCGTCCTCCACCACGAGCTTGACTTCTGGTGGGAGCTGGCACTGCTGATCGTGATCATGCTGCTGGGGCACTGGATCGAGATGCGATCACTGGCCCAGACCATGTCCGCTCTGGACTCGCTCGCGGCGCTCCTGCCCGACCAGGCCGAACGGGTGACCGGCGACCGGATCGAGGTCGTCGCTCCGAGCGAGCTGCGCGTCGGCGACATCGTCGTGGTCCGCCCCGGCGGGAGCATTCCCGCCGACGGCACGATCACCGATGGCCGCGCCGAGGTCGATGAGTCCATGGTCACCGGCGAGACGCGCCCAGTCTCTCGCGGCGTCGGCGATGCGGTGACCGCTGGCACCGTGGCAACCGACTCCGGGTTCCGTATCGAGGTCACCGCCACCGGCGACGAGACTGCTCTTGCGGGAATTCAGCGGCTCGTCGCGCAGGCTCAGGCTTCCACGTCTCGTGCTCAGCGCATCGCTGACCAGGCGGCCGGGTACCTGTTCTGGTTCGCGCTGATCTCGGCCGCCGCCACCGCTGTCGTGTGGTCGCTTGTCGGCCTGCCCGACGACGCAGTCGTGCGCACGATCACGGTGCTGGTCATCGCCTGCCCCCACGCCCTGGGCCTGGCGATCCCGCTCGTCGTCTCGATCGCGACCGAGCGCGCAGCCCGCGGCGGACTGTTGATCAAGGACCGGTTGGCGCTCGAAAGCATGCGCACCGTTGATGCGGTGCTGTTCGACAAGACCGGCACCCTGACACGTGGCCAACCCGTCGTCGCATCAATCGAGACCATCGCCGGCTACGAACCTGACGAGGTCCTGGCGCTGGCCGCCGCGGCCGAGCTCGACAGTGAGCACCCCCTGGCCAAGGCCATCGTCCGCGCGGCACAGGAGCGGAACCTCAACCTGGCCACAGCGACGGATTTCTCGTCGTCGCCTGCGACCGGTGTCCAGGCTCGGGTCGGCGGCACGCAGGTGCAGGTCGGAGGTCCCCACCTGCTCACGCTCACCGAACAGTCCGAGCTCGAAGTCGCCGACCGTTGGCGGACCAATGGGTCCATCATCCTGCACGTCCTGGTCGACGGCGTCGTGGTCGGTGGACTCGAGCTGTCTGATGAGATCCGACCGGAGTCCCGCGAAGCAGTCGATGCCCTGCACCGGATCGGTGTCGAGGTCGTGATGATCACCGGTGATGCTGAAGCTGTGGCGGCTTCGGTCGCTGAAGAGCTGGGGATCGATCGGTACTTCGCCGGCGTGCGCCCGGAGGACAAGGCGAGCAAGGTCCAGCAGATTCAGGCCGGTGGCCGCAAGGTCGCCATGGTCGGTGACGGTGTCAACGACGCGCCCGCGCTCGCGCAGGCCGACGTCGGAATTGCCATCGGCGCTGGCACTGACGTCGCGATCGCCTCGGCCGGCGTGATCCTGGCCAGCGACGACCCACGTTCGGTGCTGTCGATCATCGAGCTCTCGCGTCGCTCGTACGCGAAGATGAAGCAGAACCTGTGGTGGGCGGCCGGCTACAACCTGATCTCGGTTCCGTTGGCTGCGGGGATCCTCGCCCCGGTCGGGTTCGTGCTGCCGATGTCGGTCGGTGCGGTTCTGATGTCCCTGTCGACGATCGTGGTGGCACTCAACGCACAGCTTCTGCGCCGCCTGGACCTCGCCCCGTCAGCCTCAGTGGCCGCAATCACGCGATGACGTCGGCGTGGTGATCACCTTGACCGGTGACGCTGCACCGTACTCCGTACACTCGTGGTGATGTCCAGCCTGGTTTCCCGCCGACTGCGAGTGCGACTTCTTCAGGTCGTACTCGTCGTTGGCGCGCCCTTGGTCGTGCTGGGTCTGGTGGCGATGCACTCGTTGATGACCATGGATGACGGACACGGAGCCGCGCACAGCAGCTCGATCAGCCAATCCGCCGGCGAGCTGGCGCCTGGCGATCACCAGCAGCACGAGAGCGCCGGCCTCGTCATGGCGTCAGGTGCAGGTGACGAGCACGGAGCGCCTGCAGACGACGGGGGATGTGGCCCTCTGATGGCGATGTGCATCGCCATGCTGGTGGCGGTCGCGATCGGCGTCGTCTTGCTCCGTGCCCGCGGGTTGCGGCGCATCATCGGACAGATCCCTCTGCCCACGATGGTCACGATGGGGTGGGAGCGTCCCCCCTGGGAAAGCCTGACACCGCTACAACGCACCACCGTTCTCCGCTGCTGATCGGTCGTGACACCGGCGCTTCGACGCCGGTCTTCGACGACCCCAAAAGCATCAGCACACCAGGAGAACAACCATGCGTAAACGACTCATCGCAGCCGCCATTGCTGCCACCGCTGCCCTGGCCCTGACGGCCTGCTCCAACGACGACAGCTCCGGCTCGGACTCACTACCGGACAACGTGACCGAATTCGACGTCACGTTCGCCCAGGAAATGATCCCCCACCACGAACAAGCCACCGAAATGGCTGCCCTGGCCCAGGACCGGACCACCAACCCTGCGATTCTCGACATCGCCAGCCGCATCGAAGCAGCACAAGACCCCGAGATCGAGACCATGACCAGCTGGCTCGAGGAGTGGGGTGTCCCCGAGGACAGCACCAACGAGCACTCCGAGATGAACCACGGACAGGGTTCGGAATCCTCCATGCCAGGCATGATGTCCGAGGACGACATGAAGGCTCTCAAGGACGCCACCGGCGTCGAGTTCGACCAGATGTTCCTGACCATGATGATCGAGCACCACGAAGGCGCCATCATCATGGCCAGGGCCGAGATCGACAGCGGCTCAAACCCCGAGGCGATCGCCCTGGCCGAGCAGATCGAGGCGGCTCAGACCGCCGAGATCGCCGAGATGGAAGCGCTGCTCGCACCGTGAGGTCCGCTGTGCGCCCGGCCGGCCTAGGACCGGCCGGGCGTGCCCGGCGACGCATGACCGTCAGGCCCCAAGTTCTTGTGATGCTGGTTGCGAGCGTCCTGATCGTCGTGGGCGCCTGTTCGGCGCCCGAAGACGAGGCGGCACCACCGACCCCGCCGAGCCATGTCCACGGGCTCGGCACCAACCCGGCAGACGGTCAGCTCTACGTAGCCACCCACAACGGGCTCTTCACCCTGGTTGATGGCCAGTTCGACAAGGTCGGCGAAGCCTCGCACGACCTGATGGGTTTCGCCGTCGTCGGTGACGATCACTTCCTGGCCAGCGGCCACCCTGGAGATCTCGACGCCCCCAACCCCATGGGGCTCCTCGAGTCTCGCGACGCGGGACGAACGTGGCAGACGATCAGCCGAGAAGGCGTCTCGGACTTCCACGCCATCAAGACCCTCGGCACCACCGCATACGCCTACGACTCCACCTCCGCGCGGCTCGAGGTCTCCACTGACGGCGGACGAAGCTTCTCCACGTTCGACGACTCGACGCTGATCGACTTCAGCGTCGACGACGCCGGAAACATCCTCACCACCACCCCCGATGGCGTGGTGCGCTTGCGGGACCCTGCGGGCACCGATCTGCTCGGACCCGAGAACCCGTTCATGACATACGTCGACGCAACCAGCGCCGGGTGGGCCGGCTTGGACGATCACTCCCACATCAGGATCTACGAGGGCGGCACGTGGACCCGAGTCGGGCGCCTGCCGGGGGTCCCGGCAGCCTTTACCGCAGAAGCCGAGCGGTGGTGGGCCGCGACGTCCGAGGGCGTGTTCGTGAGTGATGACGAAGGCAAGTCATGGTCTCCCGTCCGGTGAGGCCGCCGCGGCACCGGCACAAGCGGCGGCGCCTGCGCACCCCGACGATCCTGTCCGCCGCCACGATCACCATCACGCTGGGTGTGACGGCCTGGGCCGGTGCCACGAGCCAGTCGCCAGCGCTGGCGCCGGCCGACAACAACGCCGAGTCCACGGCGATCGCCCAGAACTTCGTCGCTGAGCCGTCGCCCACGCCGGCGACGGTCCCGCCTGTCACGTCAGCGCCGGTTCCCGGCACGTACACCGTCGCGCCCGGTACCAGTGCCCCGGCGGGAACGGGCGGTGAGCTCGTGCAGTACCGCGTCGAGGTCGAGGACGTGGTCGGGACCTCGCCCGTCGAGTTCGCCGCAGCCGTCGACGCCGTCACAGCGGACCCGCGAGGTTGGACCCAGGCTGGTGCCCGTCGACTGCAGCGCACGGACACGGCGCCACTGCGGATCGTGCTCGCCAGCCCGTCGACCGCCGACCAGCTGTGCGCGCCGTTGAACACCGCGGGCAAGTACTCCTGCCGCAACGGCAACGACGTCGTCATCAACGCCGACCGGTGGACGGTCGGCGTGCCCCACTTTCAGCCGCTGGACCAGTACCGCATCTACGTGATCAACCACGAGCTCGGACACGCGCTCGGCAATCCGCACGAACCGTGCCCCGGTAACGGGCAGGTCGCACCGGTCATGCTCCAGCAGACCATCGGCCTCGACGGCTGCACTCCCAACCCCTGGCCCTAACCCCCGACGAGCGCCCAAGGACCCACCATGACCAACAACCCCGCCGGGCCCAGTCCACGACAAGCTTCCACGCGGCGCAGACCTCGTCGGCGGCGGGTTCTCACGTCCCTGGG
>JAHEXN010000274.1 GCA_023252095.1 Actinomycetes bacterium
CCCGCGATGATCGCGAGCCTGCTGGTCTATGGGCTCGTCGCGAGCCCGGAGACCGTGGCCCGGCAGTCCGACAGCATCGCCGACGCCCTGCCGGCCGACGCGGCCTCGCTCATCACAGGCCAGCTCGAGTCCCTCGCCTCCACCTCCTCGAGCTCCCTGAGCATCGGTTTCGTGATCGCCGTCGCGCTGGCCCTGCAGAGCGCCAGCGGCGGCATGGCCAATCTCGTCACGGCGATCAATGCGATGCTCGGCAACCGTCAGACCCGCAACTTCGTCAAGCAGAAGCTGCTCGCCCTCGGCCTGACCGCGGGCGCCGTCGCGTTCCTCGCCGTCACGATCACGCTCGTCGCGGTCGCTCCCCCGCTGCTCGACGCACTGATCGACGTGCCGGGCATCCGAATCGTCGTCGATCTCGCACGCTTCCTCCTCCTGGCCAGCGCGATCGTGGTCGGGTTCGGCGTCGTCATCCGCACGGCGCCCGATGCCGAGTCCGGCCAGGAGCGGCCCCGGCTCTGGTCGACCGGCGTCGCCGGTGCGGCCGTGGCCTGGCTCGTCGCCTCTGTGGCGTTCTCGCTCTACGTCGACAACTTCGGCAGCTACGGGAAGACCTACGGGGCCCTCGCCGGCGTCGTGGTGCTGCTGCTGTGGCTCTGGGCCGGGTTCTTCGCCCTGCTGATCGGCGCCGCCTACGAGGCCGTCAGCGAGGGTGAGCGACCCACGGTCGAGGACGACGTCGACGAGCTCGCGGAGGTCGAGAACCTCGAGGGAGCCGTGGGCACCGACACGCCCACTCGAACAGATGTTTGATCTCGTCGAACATCTGTCCTAGCGTTGCCCCCATGAGCACCGAGGACATGGCCGACCGCTCCAACGTCAGTGAGCTGCCCGACGGCCCACCCGACGCCGACGGCCTAACCGCGCGCCAGCGCCGCGTCCTGGAGTTCCTGCGCGACGAAGTCGCCCAGCGCGGCTACCCGCCCAGCATGCGTGAGGTCGGCGCGGCGGTGGGCCTGCACAGCACGTCCTCGGTCTCGCACCAGCTCAAGCAGCTCGAGAAGATGGGCTTCATCCGGCGCGATCCGTTCCGGCCGCGTGCCATGGAGATCTTCCTGCCCGACGGCGTGGGCGCACGCCCCGCGGTCAGCTCAGCCGACGAGACCGTCGTCGACGAGACCGACATGCGCGACTCCCTGCCGGACGCCACCTACGTGCCGATGGTCGGTCGTATCGCGGCCGGCGGACCGATCCTGGCCGAGGAGCGCGTCGAGGAGATCTTCCCGCTGCCGAAGTCCCTCGTGGGCGACGGCACGCTCTTCCTGCTGGAGGTCAGCGGCGACTCCATGATCGACGCCGCGATCTGCAACGGCGACTACGTCGTGATCCGCCAGCAGCCCGTCGCCGAGAACGGGGAGATCGTCGCCGCGATGCTCGACGGCGAGGCCACCGTCAAGACCTTCCAGCGCAAGAACGGCGAGGTCTGGCTGCTTCCCGCCAACCCGGACTACTCCCCCATCGACGGCACGCACGCCACGATCCTCGGCAAGGTCACGGCGGTCCTGCGCCGAGTGTGAGGCCCGGGCCGGATTTTCTCGGCCTCTCCCGTCCAACGGTCGCGGTCACCTGACGGGTGGTTTCGAGGCTCGTGCGCTAGAGCGCACTCGCGCCTCAACCAGCGGTGGTGGGGAAAACACCCCACTCAGGGGGCGGGCGTCAGGCCTGGGGCCCGGCGTTCCAGGCGCTGCGGAACATGTCGGTCACCGAGTACCGCACCTTCCAGTCGAGGTCGCGCTCCGCGAGCGCGCCAGACGCGACGATCCGTGCCGGGTCGCCCGCGCGACGCTCGCCGATCTCCGGCGTGAAGTCGATGCCCGAGACCTCCGCGGCCGCATCCATGATCTGCCGGACCGAGACGCCGTCGCCGCAGCCGAGGTTGTAGACCCGCTCCAGGTCACGCCCCTCGAGCAACGCCCGCGCAGCGACGACATGGGCGTCGGCCAGGTCGGCGACGTGCACGTAGTCGCGCTCGCACGTGCCATCGGCCGTGGGGTAGTCGTCGCCGTTGATGCGCGGCGTACGGCCCTCGCGCAAGGCACGGATCACGAGCGGGAAGAGGTTGTGCGGGCTCGAGTCGTACAGCTCCGGCACGGCTGAGCCCACGACGTTGAAGTAGCGCAGCGACGTGTGGCGCGTGCCCCAGGCGCGCTCGGAGTCGCGCAGCAGCCACTCCCCGATGAGCTTGCTCTCGCCGTACGGCGACTCCGGCGAGGTCGGGGTCTCCTCGGTGACGAGGTCGACGTCGGGCGTGCCGTAGGTCGCGGCGCTCGAGGAGAACACGATCGCGTCGACGCCGCTGTGCTCCATGGCCTGCAGCAGGCTCACGGTGCCCTGGACGTTCTGCTCGTACGTGTGCAGCGGCCGCTCGACCGAGACACCGGCGTACTTGTAGCCCGCCAGGTGCACGACGGCCTGCACGTCATGGTCGGCCATCGCGGTCTCGAGGGCCGCGGTGTCGAGCAGGGACGCCTCGACAAAAGGCACGTCGTCGGGCACGAACTCCCGGTGCCCGCTGGACAGGTCGTCGACCACGACGCAGTCCAGGCCCGCGAGCCCGAAGGCCCGGACGACGTGCGATCCGATGTAGCCGGCGCCGCCGGTGACCACGATGCTCATAGGGGGCGAGTCTAGGAGGTCGCTCGGCACCCGCTGCTCAGGCCTGCGTGGCCAGCTCGTCGAGACGCTTGAGGGCAGCGAGCACCGTGGCCTTGTCGGTCGTGCGCCACATGGGCGGGAGCGACGACGCGAGGTAGCCGCCGTACCGCGCGGTGGCCAGGCGGGAGTCGAGCACCGCCACGACGCCACGGTCGTCGACACGGCGGATCAGCCGGCCGGCGCCCTGCGCGAGCAGGAGCGCAGCGTGGCTGGCGGCCACCGACATGAATCCGTTGCCGCCGCGCTGCTCGACGAGGCGCTGCCGGGCCCCCATGAGCGGATCGTCAGGACGCGGGAACGGGATGCGGTCGATCACGACGAGCTGGCACGTGGCGCCCGGGACGTCGAGCCCCTGCCACAGACCAAGGGTTCCGAACAGGCACGCCGTCTCGTCCTCGACGAACTTCTTCGTGAGCTCGCTGAGGTGCGCCTCGCCCTGCACCAGGACCTCGATGTCGGGAAGTCGTTCGCGCACCTTCTCAGCCGCTGCCTCCGCGCCGCGGCGCGAGGAGAACAGACCGAGCGTGCGGCCGCCGGCAGCGCCCACCAGCTCGACGAGCTCGTCGACGAACTGCGTGCTGGGGCCCTCGCGGCCGGGCGCCGGAAGGTGCTTGGCGACGTAGAGCATGCCCTGCTTGCCGTAGTCGAACGGTGAGCCGACATCGATGCCCGTCCACTCGTGGTCGCCGAAGCCCAGACCGACCGACCGCACGACCGCGTCGAAGCTGCCGCCGAGCGCGAGCGTGGCGCTCGTGAGCACGACGGTGCGGTCGGCGAAGACACTGTTGGCGAGCATGCTCGCGACGTCGAGCGGCGCGAGCTGGAGCCGCGGACCCGAACGGGACTCGGCCGCCCACAGCACGTCGGCGTCGCTGTGCGCCGCCATGCGCTCGGCCACGGCCCGGACGTCGTCGACCAGACCACGAGCCTGCTGCCGGGCCGCATCGGGCTCGCCGCCACCCTTCTCGGACGTGAAGTCGGACATGCACGCACGCGCCGAGTCCCGCACGAGACCAAGCACGTCGAGCAGCTCCTCGGTGGGACGGTCGATGCGTCCCTGCTCGGTGCGCGTGAGCACGTCGGCCAACGCGTCGGACGCGTCGGCGAGGTCGTCGGCTGCCTGGCCGCTCTTGAGATGTCCCCGAGCGCGTCGGGCCGCCCGCTCGACCGAGACCGGCTCCAGCTCGACCGTGGCGGCCTGCGTGACTCGAGCGGCCAGCTCGTGCGCCTCGTCGATCACGACGACGTCGTGCTCGGGCAGCGTGGGGACGTCGCCATGCGCGTCGATCGCGAGCAGCGAGTGGTTGGTGACGACGAGCTGGGCCGCGTGCGCCTTGGCCTTGGCCTTCTCGGCAAAGCACTCGAGAGCGAAGCCGCACTTGGACGCCCCCAGACACTCGCGAGCCGTGACGCTGACCTGACGCCACCCACGATCGGTGTGCGATGGCGCAGACTCGCGGTCGCCCGGGCCCGTGTTCTCGGCCTGGTCCTCGGCCCACTCGCGCAACGCCACGACCTCGGCGCCGAGCGTGCCCTCTGGGACGTCGACGAGCGTGCCCTGGTCGTCGGGCACCCCGACGCGGAGCCGGTGCAGGCAGGCGTAGTTCGAGCGCCCCTTGAGCACGGCGTGCGACGGCACCTCCTCAAGCACGTCGGCGGCGCCCTCGAGCAGGGC
>JAHEXN010000275.1 GCA_023252095.1 Actinomycetes bacterium
CGACCAGGTCGCCGGCGGCGAACACGCCGGGGAGGTTGGTGGCGGTGGATCCGGGCCGGACGAGGACGTAGCCCTCCTCGTCGAGGTGGACCTGGCCGCGGAGCAGCTCCGAGCGGGGGTCGTGGCCGATCGCGATGAACAGGCCCGTCGCGTCGAGCTCACGCGTCTGGCCCGTGATGGTGTCGCGCAGGGTGACGGAGGTGAGCTGTCCTTCGCCGTGGAGCTCGGCGACCTCGGAGTTCCAGGCGAACTCGATCTTGTCGTTGGCCAGGGCGCGGTCCTGCATGATCTTGGAGGCGCGGAGCTCGTCGCGGCGGTGCACCAGCGTGACCTTGCTGGCGAACCGGGTCAGGAACGTGGCCTCCTCGAGCGCGGAGTCACCGCCGCCGACCACGACGATGTTCTGCTCACGGAAGAAGAATCCGTCGCACGTGGCGCACCAGGACACGCCGTGGCCCGACAGCTCGTCCTCGCGGGGCACGCCGAGCTTGCGGTAGCCCGAACCCGTGGCGAGCACGACGGCGTGGGCCGAGTAGCTGGAGCCGTCGGCGAGCTTGACGGTCTTGACGTCGCCCGTGAGCTCGACCTCGGTGACGTCGTCGGCGACGAGCTCGGCGCCGAAGCGCTCGGCCTGGGCGCGGAGGTTGTCCATCAGGGCCGGGCCCATGATGCCGTCGGGGAAGCCGGGGAAGTTCTCGACGTCGGTCGTGTTCATGAGGGCGCCGCCGGCCGTGACCGAGCCCTCGAAGACCAGCGGTTCCAGGTTCGCCCGGGCGGCATAGATCGCCGCGGTGTAGCCCGACGGGCCGGACCCGACGATGATCAGGTTGCGCACGCTGCTGGGGGACTGCTCAGTGCTCATGGTCTGCTCTCTGCTGGTGACGCTTGTCCCAACACAGCCTAGTGGCCGGGCATTCCCGACACCGGGGTCAGGAGCGACCGTCGACGCGGACCTCGGCGATCTCGCCCCGGAACTCACCGTCGCCGACCTGCGGCAGGGAGGTCAGCCAGATCACGACGTAGCGCGTGACGGTGGCCTGCGGCAGGCTCACGGTGACGTCCGTGCCGCCGTCCTGCACCGAGGCCACGGACGAGACGTCGTCGATCGACCTCGGAGCGGCGTCGACGCCGGGAGCAGAGGTGAGGATCTGCAGGCTCGTCGGCGCGCCCACGAGGTTGAGACGCACGGAGTCGACCTGGCGGGTCGAGCCGAGGTCGAGCACGAGGCCGACGCCGTCCTTGAGGCCGCCGACGTCGGCGCGCCCGCGATACGTCTGCGTGGTCCAGGTCGTCGCAGGATCACCGTCGATCGCGAGGTTCACTGCATCGGCGGACTCGCTGCCGTCGCCCTGCGGGTCGAAGTCGATGACCCGATCGATCGGCAGCACCCCGACACTGCCCGTGGCCGAGGCGCTGGGAGTGGAGTCGGGATCGGGCGCCGGACCCTGCCGGCCGACCAGGAAGCCGATGAAGAGCAGGATCACGAGGACGCCGATCGACCCCAGCAGCACCAGGCCGCGCTCGCCCTTGGTCAGGCTGCGGGCCTGGGCCTTGCGACGCTCGAGCGTCGTGGGCGGGGCGGGGGTCCAGGCCTTCGGACGAGGCCGCGGCGGTTCGAGGCCCGGGGGCGGACCCAGTGGCTCGACGACGGGGTCGTAGCGGACGAGGTCGGGTGACGTGCTGGCGCCGCCTGCGGTGTCGTGCGGGTCGAGCCGGGCCAGCACGCCGCGCAGCTCGTGCGCGACCTCGGCGACCGTCGTGATCGGACGTCGGTGCTGCACGGGGGGCGATCCGAGGATGCGGTCGCAGATCGCGTCGATCTCTCGGTCGACGCCGGCCCGCACCTGCCGCGGTCGGAGCACCCGGCCGTGCTCGGTGGGCGCGGCGCGGAGGCCGTCGACGTGACCACCCGGCCACCGGGCCACCAGGCAGGCATAGAGCAGCTTGCCCAGGCCCTGCACGTCGAGCCGCTCGAGCTGCGCCGGGTCGGGCTGCTCGGTGCTGCCGACCGGCGCGAGCGCCGTGGCGACACCGAGTCCCACGACGCGCACGGCGCCGGACTCCTTGAGGAGGACCTGGTGCGGGGTGAGCCGCCGGTGGTACTGCCCCTGGTCGTGGGCATTCATGAGCGCCTCGGCGACCTCGATCACGATCGCAGCGGCACGCCAGCTGGGCAGGGGCGCCTGGGCGAGCACGGCGTCGAGCGGGAAGGCGCGCGCCCACTCGCGCACGATCATGTGGTGGCCGTGGTCGTCCTGGATCAGGTCGAGGACGCGCAGGAACCGTGGGTCGGAGACGATCGTGGAGCCGCGGGCCGCGTCGAGGAATCGGTCGGCGCGCGGGTCGTCGCTGGGCAGCAGCTCGAGTCCGACGTTGCGCGACAACACCGAGTCGTGCGCCCGCCACGTGGTCGCGCCAAGGCGTTCCTGCACGAGGTCCTGCAGGTGGTAGCGCTCGGCGATGACGTCACCGGAGACCAGTGTCCGTCGTCCAGCCATCCCGCCACCCCTTTCGGGCCCGAGTCTAACGGCGCGACCTGATCACACTGGTCAGGCTCCGCAGCTCGTCCATCCGGGCGAGTCGGCTCGCAGCCAGGAACACGCCGGCGCCGATGACTCCGGCGACCAGGAGCCGGACGACGGCGTCGCCCGGGCGGGTCGACTCCAGACCGATCGCGAGCAGGGACTCGCGCGTGAGCAGCATCGCCGCGGCGCTGCCGGCGCAGGCGAGGGCCAGACGGACGAGGAAGCCGCCCATCACTGCATCGATCACGGGGCCGAATCGTCGCCGGACCCACACCAGTGCGACCAGGGCACCCACGAGGTAGGCCGAGCTCAGGGCGACACCCAGCGCCGCGGCGACGTGCTGCGGCGACACGGACCGGGTGAGCGTGACGGCGATCCCGACGTTCGTGACCGCGACGATGCTCTGGACGACGAAGGGAACACGAGTGTCCTCATCGGCGTAGAACGCTCTGACCAGCAGGAACATGAGGCTGTACACCACCACTGCCGGGGCCAGCGCGACGATCGTGTCGCCGATGGCGTCGCTGCCGCTGCTCGCGGCGCCCAGCGAGATGCTCTGCGCCAGGTCGTGCCCGAGGCACGCGATCGCGACCGCGACCGGCACCAGCAGGAAGAGCGCGGTCCGCGCTGTCTCGGAGATCGTGGTGAGGAAACGCGGGTAGTCGCGGGCCAGGGCCAGGGAGGCGAGCGTCGGCATGACCGCCGTCGCGAGCGAGACCGTGATCACGCCGTGCGGGACCTGGCTCACGATGTAGCCGAGGTTGTACACCGCCGAGCCCGAGCTCGACTCGTCGTTGGACGCGCCGAGCAGGTTGCCCTCCGTGCCGAGACGGTTGACCACGATGAACGCGA
The DNA here is from genome assembly GCA_023252095.1 of Actinomycetes bacterium. Taxonomy (GTDB): domain Bacteria; phylum Actinomycetota; class Actinomycetes; order Propionibacteriales; family Nocardioidaceae; genus Aeromicrobium. The sequence goes on from JAHEXN010000275.1 coordinate 3,378, forward strand.
CCTGGTTGACGACGATCGAGGCGAGGGTCCAGGCGCCGAGCTTGAGCGTGTGGCCGAGACCGACGCCGCGGAAGTCGAAGCGCGGGCGGTAGTGGAAGCCGGCAGCTCTGAGGTAGGGAATCAGCACCGCTGCCTGGGCGACGATGCCGAGCGTCGAGCCCACGCCCAGCACGAGTGACTCACCCACGGTGAAGCCGTCGCTTCCCCCCTCGCGACCGAACATGACCATGTAGCCGACCAGTGCGACGCACGCGACCAGGTTGTTGACGATCGGCGCCCACATCATGGGTCCGAAGCGACCGCGAGCGTTGAGCACCTGGCCCACGAGGACGAAGGCGCCGTAGAAGAACACCTGGGGGACACACAGATACATGAGCCAGAGGGCCGACGCCCGCTGGTCGTCGAACCTCTCGGTGAACAGCAGTGAGTCGAACACCAGCCGCACGAGAAGTGGAGCCGCGAGCATCAGCACGACGGTGGCGGCGCCGAGCACGAGCAGACCGAGGGTGATGACGCGGTTCGCGTACGCGTCGCCGCCGTCGGCGTCGGTCCGCATCGTGCGGACGAGCTGCGGCACCAGGACCACGTTGAAGACGCCGCCGGCGACCAGGATGTACAGCGCGTTCGGCACGGTGTTCGCGCTGTTGAAGATGTCGCCGTTGAGACCCGTGCCGATGGCCCAGATCAACAGCAGCGCCCGAAGGAAGCCCGTGACGCGCGAGACGAGCGTGCCGAGGGCCATCCAGGCGCTCGCCCGCGTCACGTCGGTGCTCGAGGCATTTTCGACGCGGGCTCGCTCCTGGGGCGACGGCGCGAGGTTGGGCTCGTCCGGGGTCACCTCGGCCGTGTCTGACGGGGCGGGCGCGACGTCGACCGGCGGAGCTTCGACGAACGGCACGTCGGGCTCCGGGTCACCGGGCTGGGGGGACGCGAGACCCGAGGGTCCGCCTCCGCCTCGACTGCGGCGCCACAGCCGTCGGGCCACGGCGATCACGAGCAGCGCA
>JAHEXN010000031.1 GCA_023252095.1 Actinomycetes bacterium
GTTCGGTGACAGCTGGGGACACTGTGCCACTGCACGACGAGCGTCAGTGAGGCGACCCTCAGCAATCTGCATGTTACCCACTCGTAGCATTTGCGGCGACCAGGGCACGGGGTCGACTGCGTCACACCGGGGCGTGAGCGCTCAGTCGTCGTCGGTGCGAGACCGCAGCAGCGACTGCGCTCCGAGGCCGATCGCGAGGTACACGATCGAGCCGAGTCCCCACGCCACGAGGGCTTCCTTCTGCTCGGCGTTGGTCCCGGTGAAGTCGACCAGACCGGCCAGCGGCGCCGTGAGCGCGTCACACAGCGTGGACACGACGGTGTAGAACGTCCCGGAGTCGGTGCCGAGCGCCGCGAGCATGGCGCCGACAGCCAGCACGACCGACAGGATCAGGCCGCCCGCACCCACGATCGCGGCGACGACCGTGAGAGGCGACGCGCCGCGTGCGCCACGCGCCTCGTCGGGCGGCTCAGGCACGTCGTCGGCATCGGCGGACTCTCGCCGTGCGCGGTCCTTCTCGAGCCTCGCGGCGGCCTTGGCCTCGATCCGGCGCTGTCGCTCGGACGCCTTCTGCTCCCGGGCTGCCGCCCGGGCCGACACGGCCACGGCTGCCTCGGCGGCGCGGCGTTCGACGTCCTCCCAGTCGACCTCGGGCTCGTCGGAGGTCAGGTCGTCACCCAGCGGCGCGGCGACGACGGCGGCGGCGGCGAGGCGCTCGGCCTCGACACGTTCGGCTTCCGCTCGCTCCACCTCGGCCTGCTCGGCCGCGAGACGCTCGGCCTCCAGCTCCTCGGCGATGAGCCGTTCGGCCTCCATACGCTCGGCCTCGAGGCGCTCGAGCTCAAGCTGCTCCGCCTCCCGACGAGCGGTCTCGGCGCGCTCGGCCTCCAGGCGCTCCTCGGCCGCAGCCGCGGCTGCGACGGCCGCGGGCTCGGTCGTGACGTCGTCGGAGGCGAGCTCACGGTCGATCTCGTCGGGTTCACGTGCACTCGCGGGGTCGGCGAGGTCGGCGGGCGCCGCGTCACGCTCGTCGTCACGGTCTCCGTCGCGACGGATCTTCGCCTCGGCTCGCACCTGACGGCGCTGCAGTGCTGCGGCCCGGCGCGCGTGCTTGGCGGCCGTGCGACGCGCACGGGTGTCGAGGCGAGGTTCCGCGACGGGAAGCGTTGACGTGGCGAAGGCGTCGTCGTCCGGGGACGAGTCGGCCTCACCTTCGGCCCGGGACTGCTGCTCCTCGGCCTCGAGGACCTCGTCCACGGTCGGAGACGCCTCGACCTCCGAGTCGGGCGACTCCGGCGCCGCCCTGCGGGCGGCGCGCCGGGCGAGCTTCTCGGCGCGCTGCGCCGCGCGTGCCTCGCGCGCTTCGGCCTTCCGCTGGCGCGCTCGCTCACGAGGCGACGGCTCCGCGACCTCCTGCTGCACCTCGGCATCGGCGCCGTGGTCGGCGGCCGTGTCGAGGTCGACGACCTCGTCCGGCTCGGCACCGAGGTCCCGCTCGCGGGACTCGGCGGTTGCGCGCTCGTCGGCCTCGGCCTGTGCCGCCCACTCCCCTGCCGTCGTCAGACCGGCCAGGGCGCGTTGCAGCGGGCTCGTGCCGTCGACCGTCCGGTCGGCGACACGTCGTTCAGGACCGTCCGTGTCGAACGGTTCCCGAGGTGCCTCACTTACGTCGAACGACTCTTTTTCTGGTCGGGGAGGCAAGGGCTCCCGACTCACCGCTCACCTCCCGGAGCGATTCGTCCGAGTCGCCGTCGGCGTCGTCCTCGCCGTCGTCGATGAACTCGGACGCCGTCGGCGCAGAGGGTGCCAGCGGCGTGCCCTTCGCGACCTGGTTCGCCATGACGATGTGCTCCTGGGCGACGCGCTCGGCCTCGGCCTCGGCGGCGGCGACCCACTCCATCGCGGTGCGCTCGGCCTCCTGCAGCTTCTGCTCGGCGGCCTCGCGGGCGGCGGCGACGGCCTGGCTGAGTCGCTCCTGGGCCTCACGCTTGGACGCTGCCGTGACGCGCTCGGCCTCGGACTGCGCCTGCGCGATCCGACGCTGGGACTCGGCCTCTGCGGCGGAGGCGACCCGACGGGCCTCCTCCTGCGCCGCCGCGACCTTCTCGGCCGCGGACCGCTCGGCCTCGGCGACCTTGTGCTCGGCGTCCCGGCGGGCCTCCTCAGCGGCCAGCTCCTGCTGACGCTCGGCCTCGGCGCGGGCCTGGGCTGCGACACGGGCGGCCTCGGCGGCCTCCGCAGCGACGCGCTCGGCCTCGGCCTGCGCCAGACGCACCCGTTCCTCCGCGACGCGCTCGGCGTCGGCAAGCCGCTGAGCGGCCTCGACGCGCTGCGCCTCGGACTCCTCCGCCAGACGGCGGGCCTGGGCCTCCGCAGCGGCGACGAGCGACTTTGCCTCGTCACGCTCACGAGCGAGCTCGGCCGCGGCCGCCTCGTGACGGGCGGCGGCCTCGGAGGCGAGACGCTCGGCCTCGACCTTGGCAGCGACGAGCTTCTCCTCGGCGGCCCGCTCGGCGTCGGCGACGCGGACGGCGATCGCGACCCGCTCCGCCGCGACCTCCTGCGCGTACTTCTCCGCCTCACCCTTGGCGGCGGCGATGTGGTTGGCCGAGGTCTCCTCGGCGTCGCGCACGATCTTGTCGGCCTCGGCCTTGACCTCGGCGAGACGGCGGTCGGCCTCCTCCCGCTCCGCGGCGAGCTGTGCCCGGGCGGTCTCGCGCTCCTGCGCGGCCTGACGGGCGACCTCGTCGGCCTTGGCCTGCGCGGCCTGGATACGACGCTCCGCGTCGGCCTCAGCGGCCTTCAGCCGCTCCTGGGCCGCACGCTCGGCCTCGGCCTCGGCCTCGGCGATGCGCTTCTCGGTGTTGCGGGCGGACTCTTCCTCGGCGGCCCGGACCAGGCGGTTCGCCTCGGCCTCCGCTTCGGCGATGCGAGCCGCCGCGGTGCGCTCGGCGTCGGCCTTGGCCGCAGCGACACGCTCGTCGGACTCGCGCTGGAGCTGGGCGATGCGAGCGGCTGCCGCCGCCCGCTCGCTCTGGATGTCGCGATTGACACGCTCGGCCTCGGCGCGTGCCGCAGCGACGCGCTCCTCAGCAGCCTGCTCGGCAGCCTGCAGCTTCTGGGCAGCCGCCTCACGCTGACGGATCTCGTCGGCCTCGAGGCGCGCCTCGAGATCGGCGCGCTCGCGGGCCGCCTCCTCCATGAGACGTGCGGCCTCGGCCCGTGCCGCGGCGACGCGACCCTGGGCGGCGGCGCTCGCCGCGGCGAGCTTCTCAGCGAACGTGGGGGCGGCAGCGACCGGCTCCGGGCTGGGCTCCGGGGCCACGTACGGCTCCGGCTCCGGCTCGGGCTGAACCTCGGCAACCGGCTCCGGAACACTCTCGGGGGCCGGCTCGGGCTCCGGCTGAACCTCCGCGACCGACTCCGGCTCCGGCTCCGGCTCCGGAACACTGTCGGGGATCGGCTCGGGCTCCGGCTGAACCTCGGCAACCGGCTCCGGAACACTCTCGGGGGCCGGCTCGGGCTCCGGCTGAACCTCCGCGACCGACTCCGGCTCCCGCTCCGGAACACGCTCGGGCTCGGGCTGGACCTCCGCGACCGGCTCCGGCTCCACGTTCGGCTCGGGCTCCGGCGAGGACTCGGCGACGGGCTCGGAGTCCTTCTTCTCGTCGGCGACCAGCTCACCTGCCGTGGCGGCGCTCCACAGACGCCCGAAGACGGACTCCCGCGGCTCGTCGTCGGCCAGCTCGCGGTCGGCGTAGGGGGACGGATCCGTCAGCGGGTCCGGCGTCGGGTCGGGCCGAACCGCGACCTCGGGCTCCTGGCCCCGCTGGATCTCGTCGGCGATCTCGTCGCGGCTCAGCTCACGTGTCGACTCGCCCGCGTCGCTGCGCTGGGCGGCCGCATGACGGGCCGCCTCGAGCTTCTGCGCGAGGGTCTGCGGCTCGGCCGGGGCCGGAGTGTCGTCGACCTGGGCAGCGGCCGGCTCGGCCGCGGAAGTCTCGTCGTCGGACGAACGGCGGGCTGTGCGCTCGTCACGACGGCGCTTGGCCGCCTCGAGACGCGCGGCCTTCGCCGCGGCACGTCGCTCACGCGCGGACAACGGTCGACCGGCGGAGCCCGTCGAGGCCGCGGAAGCACGCTCGTCACCGGAGTCCTCGATCATCTCCGCCGCGACCCGCAAGGGGTCGGAAGGAGCACTACCGGTGGTCGGCTTCTCGTCTGAGTCGCTCATGACTCCCTTTCCTCGCGGGGCATGGTGGGTCACGTCCGCATCAGTATGCCTCAAGTGTCACTCGCGTCCACGCAATTCACGAGCCGGCTCTCGGGACGCATCAAGGCCGGTCGTCGCAGGTCAGCGCCCGGTGAAGGTCGCCTTGCCCGGACCGCTCTCGACGAACGACGTCATTCCGGCGGTGCGGTCGTCGGTCGCGAAGAGCCCGGTGAACTCGACCCGCTCGATCTCCAGGCCCGACTGCAGATCGACCTCGAGGCCACGATCGACCGCGGCCTTCGCGGCACGCAGGGCCAGCGAGGCGCCTCCGACGAACTGGGCAGCCCAGGCGACAGCCTCGGTGTAGACGTCCTCGGCGGGGAGGACCCGGTCGACCAGGCCGATCGACAGCGCCTCCTGAGCGTCGACGAACCGCCCGGTGTAGATCAGGTCCTTGGCTGTCGACGGACCCACGAGCCGGGCGAGACGCTGTGTCCCTCCGGCACCGGGGATGATGCCCAGCAGGATCTCGGGCTGACCGAGCTTGGCGTTCTCCGCGGCGAAGCGCAGGTCGGTGGACAGCGCGACCTCGCACCCTCCGCCGAGCGCGAAGCCCGTGATGGCCGAGACGGTGGGCTTGCCGATGGCCGCGATGGCCCGGGTGAAGTCCTGCAGCAGGTGGGCGTGTCGCACCATCTCCTGGTAGGACATCCCCGCCATCTCCTTGACGTCGGCACCGGCCGCGAACACGCGCTCGCCGCCGTAGAGCACGACCGCGGCGACGTCGTCACGCACGTCGGCCTCGCGGGCGACCTCGATGAGCTCGCGCTGCACCTGGGCGTCGAGCGCGTTCATCTTGGGCCGGTCGAGACGAATCGTCCCCACCCCGTCGGCAACCTCGAGCCGCACGAACTCTCCCACGTCAGTCTCCTCGCCCGCAGCCCTCGAGCCGCTCGTCACGTCGCGGCCCGGGTGGCCCGTCTCGTCGATGTCGCCGAGCATAGGGCGCACCGGCGCGACCGCGTACGGTGGTCGGGGCCCGCGACCCGAGGGCCGCACGAGAGGCAGGCATGGACGCACGCGAGATCGCCGATGACACCGTGACTCTGCGCCCCGAGCGCTCGCAGGCCGAGTTCGACGGCTACAGCGTCTGGGCCGAGGGCGAGCGTGTCGGATCGGTCGCCCTGCGCAAGGAGTCCCGCTCCACGTGGTCGATCCGGTGGAACGTCGGGACCGGCGACTCCGCGATGCGCTGGGCGCTGCACGCCGTGGGCCTGGCGGTCGACCACGTGCTCGGCGAGCTGGGCGCGGGCCGGGTCGAGGCCCGGATCCCGGTCGACCGCAGCACCGACGTCCGCGCGGCGTCGATCTGCGGACTGCGCAAGGAGGGTCTGCTGCGCGGCGCCGAGGGTGAGTCCGACCGGGTCCTCATGGCGCGGCTGGCCACCGACCCGCCGCCGCGCTCCCGAGACGGCTTCATCGCGATCCTCAACGCGGGCCTGCCCACCAAGCGGGTCATCGCCCAGGGGCTCTGGCGCGACCCTGCGGGCCGCGTGCTGCTGTGCGAGCTGACGTACAAGCAGGAGTGGGACCTCCCGGGGGGCGTCATCGAGGTCGGGGAGTCACCGGCCGTCGGCCTGCGCCGCGAGCTGCGCGAGGAGCTCGGCCTCGACGTCGAGGTCGGCGCGCTCGTGACCGTGAGCTGGCTGCCCGCCTGGCGCGGGTGGGACGACGCCTGCATCTTCCTGTTCGACCTCGGGGTCGCCGACGAGGCGATCACGTCGTCCATGACGCTGCAACCGACCGAGATCGCCGCCGTGCACTGGTGCGACGTCGCGACGATCCGCGAGAAGGCCACGGCTGCGGCCACCGAGGTCCTCGCCTCGGTCGAGGCCGGCGTCGACACCTACCGCGAGGCCCCCCTCGCCCCCGAGTGATCTTCACCTGACGGCGTTCCCCGATCACCGACAAGCGGCATGGACCAGAAGCGGTGAGGCGGTGAGCCAGCAAGCTCTCGCCAGGTTCATCGGTGGGTCAGCAACCTTCTGGACCCCGGATGACGTTGCTGAGCCACCGCCACCCTCGGTCAGCGGTGGCCGACCAACCTCATGCCGCGTCGTACGGTTGCCTGCTCACCGCCCCGGGCCGCGGCGTGGTCCGTGCCGCTTGTCGTCAACCGAGCGGGGCGGACAGGTCCGTGAGTCGACCTCATTCGACCGCGACGACGCCGCCGAACTGGCCCAGGACGCGGACGTCGCCCCGGCCCGGCGGCACGAGCAGGAGCACCTGGTGGTCGAACCGGACCGTGCCGGTGCCGACGATCCCCTCGGGCGCGAGCGCCTTCTGAACCGTCCCCTCGGGGTAGGTGACGGTGCGGCCCGGGGTGACCTGGAACTGGTCGGAGCGGTGCAGCGTGGCGAACACGAGCGCGCCACCGTCGGAGGTACGCACGGCGTGCTCGACGGGATCGGCGCCCCAGGCCTGGGTGAACTCGACGTCGGGGAGCGCCTGGCTCTGCCCGAACGCGTCGCGCATCTGCTGCAGGAAGGCATCGTCACCGGCCACGCCGTCGCCAGCCTGCTCCGGCAGGATCGACAGCGACGCCACGTACGCGTCGACCGCCGACTGGGGCGACAGGGCCATGCCGCGGTCGTCGTCCGGGGCGACCGCGACGGCGTTCGCGTCACCGCTGGCCCTCAGCTCGGGCAGCTCCGCGTCGGCGACGATCTGCGGGCTCGCGACGAGCGTCCAGGTGTCGACCGAGCTCGCGCGACTGAAGACCTGCACCCGTCGCTCGTCACCGTCGTCGGTCGAGGCGACCGCCATGAACCAGAGCGGATATGCCTCGAAGCGGGGCACGGCGACCTGGTCCGCGCGCAGCGTCGTGGGGACCGCGCCGCCCTCGACCTGGAAGGCGGCGGTGTCGATGTCGAGCACGCTGCCGCGCTCGACGACCGACAGCGGCTGGGCCGAGTCGATGTCGACCGCAGCGTTGTAGACCTCGCGGTAGCGGGCGTAGACGGCGTCGACGTCGGGCTCCGTGATCGCGAGCTTGCTGGTGCCCGTGTCGTCGCGCTGGTGCGGCACGGCACACGCCACGAGGGCGAGGCACACGAGCAGGGCCGTGACGACTCGCACGGGCCTCATCGCGGCTCCTCCCCCGGCGCGTCGTCCTCGACGACCTCGAACTCGTGCAGCTCGTCCTCGCTCACCTCGTGCTCCACCCCGTCGTCATCGATCCAGACGTACACGGCGGGCTCCGCGGCGACAACCGGCTCCAACTGAGCCCCGGCCTCGGGCGCGGGTTCGACGACCGGCTCCGGCGTCCCCTCGTCGACGACCTCGAACCCGTCGAGCTCGGACGGGTCGATCTCGTGCTCCACGCCGTGCTCGTCGACGTACACGAAGACCTCGACCTCCTCGACCAGCGCCTCGTCGTCGTGCGGGCCCTCGTCGTGCCACACGCGGTGACGGCGGAGCAGCACCCCGAACCACGCCACCCCGACGCCGAGCAGCACGATGCCGGCTCCGCGTCCGAAGCCACCACGGATGCCGTAGGCCATCGTGACCTCGAGTCCCGAGAGGTTGGTCGAACCGACCGCGACGACCGCGATCGAGACGGGCTCGTCCGGGAGCGTGAGGCTGATGTCAGCGCCGCCGAGGCCGGCCTGGGAGGCGATCCACCAGTCCAGGGCGGTCGGTGCGGAAGGAAGGTTGGGCTCACCCTCGACGTCGCGGGTCGCGATCGTCCACGGCGCCTCGTAGGACGTCACCTCGACGCGCGCGGTGTTCTGCAGGTAGTCCTGGACGTCGACCGTGTTGCCCACGCCGACGAACACCGGCTTGTCGATCGGCACCTCGACCAGGAGGTCGACCTGCACGCCGACGATCTTCACGACCCCAGGGGCCGTCACGACCGCGGCGGCGTCGGTGTCGATCGTGTGGGGCCCGGTGGTGACCCGGCCGTCTGGACCGAGCACGACCATGACGGCGACGCCGGCGACGGCGATGAGCACGCCGAGCACCGTGAGTGCCCACGCCCCGATCTTGCGCCCCATCGCGCGCACCGTCCTCCCAGCACGACGGTCCGCGCTCGCTGGACCGCTCGGCCGACCCTACCGGCGCGCGTGCGCGGGGGCTGGCGACGCGCGGTCGGCCGCGGAGGAACTCCGAGCGTGCCGGTCTCAGTAGAGCGCGGTCGCGAGACGGCGCCGGGCCGTCGCGACCCGCGGGTCGTCAGAGCCGACGACGACGAACAGCTCGAGCAGTCGCTCGCGCACCCGGTCGCGATCGGACTCGACCGTGCGCGCCACGAGCTGGATCAACCGGTCGAACGCGTCGTCGACGTGTCCGCCGCTGACGTCCAGGTCGGCGACGAGCAGCTGCGCGTCGACGTCACCCGGTGCGTCGGCGGCAGCCGCACGAGCCTGCTGGAGGTCGACCCCCTGGGTGCGAGCCATGAGACGGACGCCGGCGAGGCGCTCGGCGACCTCGGCGTCGCCCGGGCTCTGGGCCGCGAGCCTCTCGTAGGCCGCGATGGCCCCGTCCAGGTCTCCGGCGTTGAACGCGGCGTCGGCCTCGGCGAAGCGGGGATCGTCCTCCGGCTCCTCCGGTGTCTCGACCGCACCACCCGGAGCGGGGGCTCGGCCCGTGACTCCATGCTCGGCACCGAGCCGGATGAGCTCCTCGAAGTAGCCGCGAATCTGCTCGTCGGGCACCGCGCTCTGGAACAACGGCACGGGCTGGCCCTTGACGAGTCCGACGACGAGGGGCACGGCCTGCGCCCCGAGCGCCTGCCCGATGCCCGGGTTCGCGTCGACGTCGACCTGCACGAGGAGCAGCTGGCCGTCGTACGTGTTGGCCGCCGCAGCCAGACGCGCATTGAAGTCGGCGCTCTCGCGGGCCCGGGGCGACCACAGGCTCAGCACCACGAGGTGCTGGAGCGACGCCTCGAGCGCGACCTGCTGGAAGTCGGCCTCGGTGGCGTCGACGACCCATCCCCCGGCAGGGGATCCGGCCTGCCCCGCGCCGGAAGCGGGAGCGGCGGGTCGAGCGAGGGCGGACAGATCCAGGGCACCCGGACGCGAGAAGCTCATGGCGCCATCCTAGAGAAGGTGGTGAGGCGGCACTCCCCCGCGCGGCCCCCGCAGCCCCGCCCGCTGCACGACACGCTGGATCGTGAGGTCGCGGCCGTCGGGATCGCCGATGAAGCGGATGTCGCGCAGGCCCTGCGCCTGGGCGGCCGACTCGAACACGAAGTGCCCGTAGCCGAGCATCCGGCCGAGCAGGGGCTTGTCGACCGTGATGTCGAGGATCCGGGTGATCGGCATCGTCGCGATCTTGACGTTGAAGACCCCCGACGCCCGGAACACGCGCATGTTGGTGATGACGAAGACGTCGCGCCGCTCGCGCGCCGTGACGAACACGGCGTGGCCCAGAAGCAGGAACGAGGCCAGCAGGAAGACCCAGCCCCACGAGATGGGCCCGAACAGCGCCAGCAGCCACAGCGTGGCGACACCGATCAGCTCGACGCTCGGCAGGGCGTAGACGATCCCGTGGTGCCGGACGAGGTCGACGACGTGCTCGCCCTCGTCCGCGAGCAGGTGGCGGTCCACCTGCTGCTCGGGGACACGCTCGGCCAGCGCACGGATCATGGACGGCCCGCTACTCGAAGAGCTCCTGGACGAAGACCCCGACGTTGCCGAAGGCGTCGATGACGGCGTTGAACGCGCCTTCGACCGCGTCGGCCGCTTGGGTCGGCGCGGTCAGGAGGTAGTAGAGCGCGAACCCGCAGACGAGCAGCACCAGTGCCTTCTTCACCACGGGGTCATTTCTAGGCCATCAGTCCGCGTCGGCGCGGGAGGCGCGCCGGTCCGGTGGCCACTCGCCGTGCTTCACACGGCAGATGGTGACTTCGCACGGACCCTGCGCCGTGGGAAGTCACCATCTACCGTGCTGAGCCCCCTGAGACCGTCAGTCGACCGTGGCCGCGGCAGGCGCCTCAGATCCGGTCGAGGACGACCTGTGCCGCACGGTAGGGATCGGTCGTGCCCCCGAGCACGTCCGCCGCGAGGCCGTCGAGCCGGGCGTCGCCGGACAGGTGGCCGAAACGGCGGGTGACCTCACCCAGGGCGATCGCCTCGATCTCGCGGCGCGCCCGGGCGAGGCGACGACGGCGGCCCTCCCCGGACGACTCGAGGTGCCGGCGATGGTCGTCGACCGCGGTGAGCAGCTCGTCGATGCCGTCACCCGTGGTGGCGACCGTCAGCACGATCGGCGGCTTCCAGGCACCGTCGGCCCGGTCGGTCATCGAGAGCATGCCGCGCAGCTCGCGCCGGGTCGTGGTGGCACCGTCGCGATCGGCCTTGTTGACGCAGAACACGTCGCCGATCTCCAGGATGCCGGCCTTGGCGGCCTGGATGCCGTCGCCCATGCCGGGGGCGAGCAGCACGAGGCTCGTGTCGGCGAGGCCCGCGATCTCGACCTCCGACTGGCCGACGCCGACCGTCTCGACCAGCACGACGTCACATCCGGCCGCGTCCAGGACCCGCAGGGCCTGCGGCGCCGCCGCGGCGAGTCCGCCGAGGTGCCCTCGACTGGCCATCGACCGGATCATGACGCCGGGATCAGTGGCGTGGTCGGACATGCGGATGCGGTCGCCCAGGAGGGCGCCACCGCTGAACGGTGACGAGGGGTCGACCGCGAGCACGCCCACCGTGCGGCCCGCGCGCCGCAGGGCCGCCACGAGGGCCGACGTCGACGTGGACTTGCCGACCCCGGGCGAACCGGTCAGGCCCACGACGTGCGCCGACCCCGTGTGGGGCACGAGCTCCTGGGCGACCTCACGGAGCTTCGGCGAGTCGACCTCGACCAGGGAGATCAGGCGGGCGACGGCCCGGGCCTTGCCCGGGCCGTCGCCCCGTGCCGCCTCGACGAGCGTGGAGACGTCGTCGTCACGGCGCATGCTGAGCGGCCTGAGTTCAGGCCTGCGGCACGCGGATGACCAGGGCGTCGCCCTGACCGCCGCCACCGCACAGGGCGGCCGCGCCGACGCCGCCGCCACGGCGCTTGAGCTCGAGCGCGAGGTGCAGGACCACGCGCGCGCCACTCATGCCGATCGGGTGCCCCAGCGAGATCGCGCCGCCGTTGACGTTGACGATGTCCTCGGAGATGCCGAGCTTCTTGGTCGAGGCCAGGCCGACGGCGGCGAAGGCCTCGTTGAGCTCGACGAGGTCGAGGTCGGAGGCGGACAGGTCGGTCTTGGCCAGGGCGGCCTCGATCGCGTTGGCCGGCTGGTCCTGCAGGGTCGAGTCGGGGCCCGCGACGTTTCCGTGCGCGACGATCTCGGCCAGGATCGGCAGGCCGAGCTCCTCGGCCTTGGCCTTGCTCATGACCACGACGGCGCAGGCGCCGTCGGAGATCTGGCTGGCGGTGCCGGCCGTGATGGTGCCCTCCTTGGAGAACGCCGGACGCAGCTTGCCGAGCGACTCGGCGGTCGTGTCGCCACGGACGCCCTCGTCGGCGCTGACGACGACCGGGTCGCCCTTGCGCTGCGGGATCTCGACGGGGACGATCTCGTCGTCGAAGACGCCGTTCTTCTGCGCCGCGGCGGCGAGCTGGTGCGAGCGGGCGCCGAACGCGTCCTGCTCCTCACGCGTGAACGTCTCGACCTCGACGTTACGCGTCTCGGTGAGCGAGCCCATCGCCTGGTTCGTGATGGCGTCCCACAGGCCGTCGTACTCCATGTGGTCGAGCATCGTGGTCTTGCCGTACTTGAAGCCCTCACGCGAGCCCGTGAGGATGTGCGGCGCCTGCGTCATGGACTCCTGGCCGCCGGCGACGATGACGTCGTACTGGCCCGACTGGATCAGCGCGTCGGCCAGCGTGATGGCGTGGATGCCCGAGAGACAGACCTTGTTGATCGTGAGGGCGGGGACGCCGAGCGGGATGCCGCCCTTGTCGGCCGCCTGGCGCGCGGGCACCTGGCCGGCGCCGGCGCCGAGGACCTGGCCCATGATCACGTAGTCGACCTGGTCGCCGGTGATGCCGGCCTTCTCCAGGGCGCCCTTGATGGCGACGCCACCGAGGTCGGAGCCGGACAGGGTCTTGAGTCCGCCGAGAAGGCGGCCGATCGGGGTGCGGGCCCCTGCGACGATCACGGTCTGAGTCATGGATGAGCTCCTTAGAAGGCGGTCCCCGGTGCAGCGGTGCGGAGGACGGTGCCGCCACTTTACCCAGAGGTAACGTGCCGCGAACGCGGGCGTGGCCCGGATCACCTTGAGGGCAGTCAGGCACCGCGACCGGGGCCGCCGAGCGCCGCGCAGGATCTGCTCTACGCTGCCCCCATGTCTGCGACCGAACCCCTTGTCCCCGCGCACCTGCTGATCGCGATCGACCACGTCGGCATCGCCGTCCCCGACCTCGACGAGGCCATCGCGTTCTACTCCTCGCTGTTCGGACTGGAGTCCGTCCACGAGGAGACCAACCAGGAGCAGGGGGTGCGTGAGGCGATGCTGGCCGTCGGCGACTCCGGCTCCTTCATCCAGCTGCTCGCGCCGCTCTCCCCCGACACCACGATCGGCAAGTTCCTGGCGAAGAACGGTCAGGGCATCCAGCAGCTCGCCTACCGCGTGAGCGACCTCGAAGTCGTCTCGGCGACGCTCCGCGAGCGCGGCGCCCGCCTGCTGTACGACGAGCCGCGCATCGGCACGGGCGGCAGCCGCGTCAACTTCGTGCACCCCAAGGACGCCGGCGGTGTCCTCGTCGAGCTCGTCGAGCCGGCGACCGACGGCGGCCACTGAACCCTGCGAGACCCGCGTCACACCGCTCTCCGTGGCGCGCCATGTTTCCCGCGGGTAACATCACCGCGACCTACACGACCCTTGGAGGCTCTTCGTGCAGCACATCCTGGACGCGATCATGGCCGGCGACACCGCCGGTGAGGACTTCGCGAACCTTGACGTCCCCGACCACTACCTCGCTGCGACCGTCCACAAGGACGAGGTCGACATGTTCGAGGGTGTCGCCAGTCGCGACAAGGACCCGCGCCAGTCGATCCACGTCGAGGACGTGGCCCTCCCGGAGCTCGGTCCGGGCGAGGCCCTCGTCGCCGTCATGGCGAGCGCGATCAACTACAACACGGTGTGGACCTCGATCTTCGAGCCCGTCTCGACGTTTGGCTTCCTGGAGCGCTACGGCCGGCTGTCGCCGCTGACCAAGCGCCACGACCTGCCGTACCACGTGGTCGGCTCGGACCTGGCGGGCGTCGTGCTCAAGACCGGCCCGGGCGTCACCAAGTGGCAGCCCGGCGCGGAGGTCGTGGCTCACTGCCTCTCGGTCGAGCTCGAGGCCCCCGACGGCCACGACGACACCATGATGGACCCCGAGCAGCGCATCTGGGGCTTCGAGACCAACTTTGGTGGCCTGGCCCACATCGCCCTGGTCAAGTCGAACCAGCTGCTGCCCAAGCCCGACCACCTCACGTGGGAGGAGGCCGCCTCGCCCGGCCTGGTCAACGCCACCGCGTACCGCCAGCTCGTCTCCAAGAACGGCGGCAACATGAAGCAGGGCGACAACGTCCTGATCTGGGGCGCCTCGGGCGGCCTCGGCGGCTTCGCGACGCAGTACGCCCTCAACGGCGGCGCCAACCCCATCTGCGTCGTCTCCAACGAGGAGAAGGCCAAGATCGTCCGCAGCATGGGCGCCGAGCACGTCATCAACCGTTCCGAGGAGAACTGGAAGTTCTGGAACGAGGACGGCACCAAGCAGAACCCGAAGGAGTGGCAGCGTCTCGGCAAGAAGATCCGTGAGCTCACGGGCGGCGAGGACATCGACATCGTCTTCGAACACCCGGGCCGCGAGACCTTCGGCGCCTCGGTCTACGTGACCCGCAAGGGCGGCACCATCACGACCTGCGCGTCGACCACGGGCTTCATGCACGAGTACGACAACCGCTACCTCTGGATGAACCTCAAGCGCATCATCTCGAGCCACTTCGCGAACTACCGCGAGGCGTTCGAGGCCAACCGCCTGATCGACCAGGGCAAGATCCACCCGACGCTCTCGCGCACCTACAAGCTCGAGGACGTGGGTCAGGCCTCGCTCGACGTGCACCACAACCTGCACCAGGGCAAGGTCGGCGTGCTCGCCCTCGCCCCGGAGGAGGGTCTCGGCGTCCGCGACCACGAGAAGCGCGAGCAGCACCTCGACAAGATCAACCGCTTCAGGGGCATCTGACCCGGACGTTCGATCGAGCAGTTCTCAGCGGAGGGCGTGGCCGTGGGCCACGCCCTCCGTCGTCGGTACAGTGGGCTCTGCCCGCCTTCTGCCGTCCCACCTGCGAGGAAAATCCATGTCCGATCAGTCCGGATTGTCGATCTTCGATGCCAACAAGTCGCCGTCGTCGGCATCGTTCCCGCCGGCTCGCCGCGGGGGCTACGACCCGGATGCCGTCGACGCGTGGGTGCGCTCCCAGTCGGCCGAGCTGTCCAAGGCGGCCAAGGCCGTGCAGGAGGCGAACCGCAAGAACGCCGAGCTGACCCAGCAGGTCGAGCAGCTCAAGGACCGCGTGGAGGCCGTCGAGCGCCCCACCTACACGGGCCTGGGCAACCACGCCGCGCAGCTGCTCGGCCTGGCCGAGCAGGAGGCCGACGAGGTGCGTGCCAAGGCCCGCCGCGAGGCCGAGGAGACCGTCACGAAGGCGCGCGAGGACGCCACCCTCATGGTCGCCGCAGCCCGCCAGGAGAGCGAGGAGCTGCGCTCCCGCACGACCAGCGAGATCGAGACCAAGCGCAAGGCGCTCCTCGACGAGGCCGAGACGAAGAATGCCGAGGCGCAGGCGTACGCCGCCGATCTGCGCGACCAGGCCGAGCGCGAGGCCGAGCGCCTGCGCGTCGCTGCCGAGCAGGACGCCGAGTCGATGCGCCTCACCGCGACCCGCGAGGTCGAGCAGGCGCGCGCAGCCGCCGACCGCGAGGTCTCCGAGGCGCGCCGCGTGCTGGCGGTCGAGAAGGAGCGTCTGGCCCGCGAGGCCTCCGAGAACCACGAGAGCGCCGTCGCCAAGACCTCCAAGCTCGTCGCCGACGCCGAGGCCCGCGCCCAGGCCGCCGACGACCGCTCCCGCGAGGTCCTCGCCAACGCCTCGAAGGCGCGCGACGACGCCAGCCGTGAGTCGGCGCAGCTCATCGAGAACGCCCGCACCGAGGCCGGCAACATCGTCGCCCAGGCCAACGCCGAGGCCGAGAACGTGCGCGTCACGACCACGACCGAGGTCGAGCGCCACACGCGTGCGCTGCGCCAGGAGGTCGCCGACCTCGAGCGCAAGCGCGACGGCATCGTGTCGCAGATGGGCCAGCTGCGCGACATCGTGGCGACCTTCGCCCCGTCGGCCGCTCCCGCGGTCGAGGAGTCGAGCGCGAACGAGAAGCCCGAGCCTGCGGAGCCGGCCGTCGAGGTCGAGGGCGACACCGACGAGGCGGCTGAGGCCGAGGAGAGCGCAGATCCGCAGACCGACCGCCCCGAGGCGCAGCAGGGCTGACCGCAGCCCTGTCCGGGAACGTCAGGCGCGTTCCCAGCAGGCCGTGTGCCAGTGCCGTCGCTCGTCGAGCGCTGAGGCACTGAGGAGCGCAGCGACGGCGGGCCACACCACGACGTGCCCCGTCCCGGCGGGGATCGGGCGGTGGCAGCCGGGGCACGTGTAGGGCTTGCCGGAGGTCGCGCCCGTCAGACGTCGGACGTGCCACTCGCGGCCGGCGCGGACCTCGGTGGTCTGGCCCACCACGAGGCGGCGTCCGACCGGACGGGGCGGACGTCGGCGGGGCACCTGACGATCCTAGGCGGGTCCGACGAGCTCGTCCGCCCCCTGGACAGGCGGGGAGCAGTACCAACGGACCCAGCCGTCACCCGAATGCGCAGCGGCGAGCGCCTCGTCGAACGAGACCAGGTCGACCGTGCCGTCGAGCCGCTCGAACACGATGCGGTCGGCCAGGGAGGGAGCCTGGGAGCAGTGGAGTCCCTGCGCCTCGACATCGGCCACGGCAGCCGCCACGAGGTCGCGGTCGCCCGACGGCGACACCGTCAGCTCCCGGTCACCTGCGGAATGGCGTCCTGCGTCGAACATCGCCAGGGCCACCGCCAGCACGAGGCACGTCGCCGTGACGGCCCACGTGGCACGCCGCACCCACATCGCGACCCGATGAAGAGTCGTCACGCGTCACCGCCCTGTCCTCCCCCGTCATGACAACGAGGCCGGCACCCATGGGGTTACCGGCCTCGTCGTGTGACGCGTGGAGCAGTGCTCGGAGCAAGCGGTGCTCAGTACGTGTGGAAGCCCACCTTGGTCTTGCGACCGAGCTTGCCCTCGGCGACGAGCTTCTCGAGGGTCGGCGCGGGGGCCCAGCCCTCGTGTCCGAAGGCGCCGACGAGCGTCTGCTCGATCGCGAGCGAGACGTCGTTGCCCACGACGTCCAGGAGCTCGAACGGCCCCATGGGCAGCTTCGCGTTCTCCTTGATCGCCGTGTCGATCTCCTCCAGCGAGCCACCACCGGCCTCGTGCAGCTTGATCGCGTCGTTGAGGTACGGGAACAGCAGGGCGTTGACGATGAAGCCGGCCCGGTCGCCACACGACACGGGGTGCTTGCCCACGTTGAGGCTCAGGGCCTTGGCCGTCTCCGACACCTCGGGCGAGGTGGTCTCGGCCGAGACGACCTCGACGAGCTTCATGATCGGCGCCGGGTTGAAGAAGTGGATGCCCACGACGTCACCGGGGCGACCCGTCTGGGCCGCGAGGTCGGCGATCGAGAGCGACGACGTCGTGGTGGCCAGGATCGCGCCGGGCTTGGCGATGCGGTCGAGGTCGCGGAACAGCTCACGCTTGATCTCGAGGTCCTCGGCGATGGCCTCGACGACGACGTCGACACCGCCCAGCGCCTCACGCTCGGTCGACCCGGTCAGGCGGTCGAGCACCGACGACTTGCCGTCCTCGTCGAGCTTGCCCTTGGCCACGGCGCGGTCGAGGTTCTTGGTGATGTACGCGACGACCCCGTCGAGCTTGTCCTGCGAACGGCCGACGTACGTGACGTCGTAGCCGGCCTGGGCGAAGACCTGCACGATGCCGGAGGCCATCGTGCCGGTGCCGACGACACCGATGCTCGTGACGTCGTGACGCAGCTGCGGCGTGGGCTCCTCGGCACCGGCCGCGCCGGCGATGTCGGCGAGGATCGGGGCGGGGACGTGGAGCGGGTCGCCGGTCTTGGCGTGCAACGCGTTCAGCCCGTCGATCACGGTCTGGGCGCCGAGGCCCTCGATCAGGGCGATGGGGCCGACCGGGTAGCCACAGCCGAAGCGCATGCCCGCGTCGATGTCGGCGCGGGTCGCGTAGCCGCTCTCGAGCATCGTGGCGGCGTGGTTGAGGTACGGAAGGACGAGGGTCCGTGCGGTCTCGGAGCCGGGGTCCGAGGCGGTCAGACGGTCGACGATCTCCTGCATGTCTCCTCCTGAGTAACGTGACGGGTCGTGACACACTAGCGTGTGTTTTCGCCCGGGCCGACCCGGCGCCGAGGAACTGATCGACAGGGAGCGGAAGTTGTCACGAACGCAGGTCTGGACCATCGGCGCGGCACTGGCCGCGTGCCTCGTGCTCACGGCCTGCGGGGACGACGAGCCCGCACCCGAGACCTCCTCCACGCCGTCGGCGTCGGCCACGGCGGAGCCCAGCGATCCGGCGCCCAGCGACACCGCCTCGGCGCTCCCGGAGACCGCGGCCGACCTCGTCGGCACGTGGCGTGACGACACCGCCGACTGGACCGCCCACTTCGCGGCCGACGGCACGTTCACGTGGGACTTCCAGGGCAACGTGGACTTCCTGACCGGCACGTACACCCTCGAGGGCGGAGTGGTGACGTTCTCCGGGCTCGACGGCAACGACCTCGTCGGTCAGGTCACCCCCGACGGCCTGGTGTTCGACCTCGGCACCCTCACGCCCAGATGAGGAAGCACAGCTGATGCGCCTCGTCGTCGCGCGCTGCCAGGTCGACTACGCCGGCCGGCTCACCGCGCACCTGCCCCTCGCCACCCGCGTCATCATGGTCAAGTCGGACGGCTCGGTCCTGATCCACTCCGACGGCGGCTCGTACAAGCCGCTCAACTGGATGAGTCCGCCATGCACGCTGAGCG
>JAHEXN010000276.1 GCA_023252095.1 Actinomycetes bacterium
GATCCTCGACGAGCTCGCGCTCGAGGTCGCGACCCCGCGTGACCCAACGCGTCGGGGGAGCCATGTCACGGTGCGCCTGGACAGGGCACGCGCGGTCACGGAGCGGCTGACCGGGCGTGGCGTCATTCCCGACTTCCGAGAGCCCGACCTCCTGCGCCTCGGACTCGCCCCGCTCACGACGAGCTTCACCGAGGTCGTCGACGGACTCACAGTCCTGGGCGACCTGCTGGACCACGTTGGTCCACCGGACTAACCTCGACGCATGGCGATGACGGTCAACATCCACGAGGCGAAGACCCAGATGTCCCGCCTCGCCCGCGCCGTCGAGGATGGCGAGACGGTCATCGTGGCGCGAGTCGGCACGCCGATCATGGAGTGGCGATCGGTCCGACCCCGCAAGCCGCTGTTCGGCTCGATCCCCGGGCTCGGCGGGCCCGACTGGGAGCAGACCTTCACCGACGAGGCGGACGCGGAGGTCCGCGCGATGTTCGACGACGACCTCGGCCTCGCGTGATCCTGCTCGACACGCACCACCCGGCCCACTACTCGGCGGTCAGCTCCTGGGAGATGACCATCAAGACCATGAAAGGCCGGTTGGAGATCCCGCTCGACGCCGTCGGACGGTTCGACGAGGTGGGCCTGCGACAGCTGCCGTTCGTGGCCGAGCACGCCGACGCGATGCGCGCGTTCCCGGAGCTCGACGGTCACGACCCGTTCGATCGCGTGCTCGTGGCGCAGGCCGCGGCCGAGGGCCTGGTGTTCCTCACCGCCGATCGACGGCTGCTGGCACTCGACCGCCCCTGGATCGTCGACGCCACGGTGTGAGGTCCGGTGCCGGGTCACTAGGCTGACGGTCATGACGCGAGTGGCCGTGATCGGCGCGAACGGACGAATGGGATCGACCTCGGTGCAGGCGATCTCGGCCAGCGACGACCTCGAGGTCGTCGCACGGATCGACGTCGGTGACGACCTCGCCGCGATCACGGAGGAGGCCGCGCACGTCGCTCTGGTGTTCTCGACCCCCGACGTCGCACTCGACCACGTCCGCTGGTGCGTGGAGCACGGCGTGCACGTCGTCGTCGGCACCTCCGGGTTCGGTGACGACACGATCGCCGAGGTCCAGGCGATCAGCACCGAGCACCCCGGCATCGGCGTCCTGGTGGTGCCGAACTTCTCGATCGGCGCGGTGCTCCTGATGAAGTTCGCCGCCGATGCCGCGCCGTTCTTCGAGTCCGTCGAGGTCATCGAGATGCACCATCCCGACAAGATCGACGCGCCGTCCGGCACCGCGACTCGCACCGCCGAGCTCATCGCCGAGGCGCGGGAGGCGGCCGGCTCCGCCCCGCTGCCCGACGCGACCACGACCGACCCCGACGGCGCCCGCGGCGCGACGGTCGCGGGCGTCCCGGTCCACGCCGTCCGCGCCCGCGGCTTCGTGGCCTCGCAGGAGGTCATCCTCGGTGGCACCGGGGAGATCCTGAGCCTGCGCCACGACTCCTCCACGCGGGAGTCGTTCATGCCCGGCGTGCTCACGGCCCTGCGGTGGGCGCCGTCGAGCCCCGGCGTCACCGTCGGCCTCGACGTGGCCCTCGGGCTCTAGACGAGCCGCACGAGCGCCGTCGCGGCTGCTGCGAACACGAGCATCAGCAGGAACGGGACCCGGACCAGCAGGCAGGCCACGGCCGTCGCCAGGCCGGCCAGCCGTGCGTCGATCACGACCTCGCGGTCACCCGCCGCCGCCTGGACCGCGACGAGTGCCGCGAGCAGGCCGACCGGGATCAGCGCGGTGGCGCGCACCGTGAACCGGTGCTCGAGGACGACGGCGGGCACTGACAGGCCCGCGAGCTTCAGCGCGTAGCAGCCGACGCAGACCGCCAGGACGCCCCACCACACGTCAGTCATCGCGTCGGCCTCCCCACACGAGCCCGAGAGCGACCGCGGAGAGTCCGCCGAGGATGATCGGCACGCCCGGTGCCGTGAACGGCACGAGAAGCAGCGCGAGCGCGACCACGACGACAGCGACGGTGCGGGTCACGGGGGAGTCGAGGCGCGGCCACAGCAGCCCCAGGAAGGCTGCCGCGACGGCCCCGTCGAGCCCGATCGCCTCGGGGTCGCCGATCGCGTCGCCGGCGATCGCCCCCGCCGCGGTCGTGACGTTCCAGATCAGGAAGATCGTGATGCCGGTCCAGTAGAAGCCCAGCCGCGCCTGGTGGGACGTCGGTCGGGTCACGCCCATCGCGGTCGACTCGTCGATCACGAGATGCGCCGTGACCCACCGTCGCCATCCACGGACTTGCAGGTGCGGCGCCATGCTGATGCCGTAGAAGACGTTGCGGCCCCCGAGGAGGACCGAGGTGAGCGCGCCCGCGATGGGCGATCCGCCCGAGGCGACGACGCCGACGAAGGCGAACTGCGACGCACCCGTGAACGCCAGGAACGACAGCGCACACGTCTGCCACACGCTCAGGCCGGCCGCCGGCCCGAGGGCCCCGAACGTGACGCCGTACAGGCCCACGCCGATCCCGACGCCGAGGGCGTCGCGGACGACAGCCCGGTCGGCCTCGCGGTCGTACTGGGGGGACTGCTCTGGGGAGTGCTCGCTCATGCCACGGCGGTGTGCAGGCGGACCTGCTTGATCCGGCGGCCGTCGGGTGCCTCCAGCTCGCGGTACGCGCCGTCGGAGGCCCATCCGCCGGAGGTCAGGAGCAGGCGGGTGCCGTCGTCGCCAGCTGCGACCCAGGTGCGCAGGTACGCGAACCGGTCAGCCGCCGTCGTGTCGACAGCCGCCTGCACCAGTCGGGTCGCGTGTCCGGCGCGCCGTGCCGCGGGGACCACGGCCAGGTCACCCAGCTCGGCGTCGCGGACTGGGTCGGCGTCGGGGTCGGTACCGGGGTGAATCACGGCGTACCCGACCACAGTGTGGTTGCTCGTGGCCACGAGCACGCGGAACCTCGCCTCGGGGGAGTGGGTCAGGGTGCTGCGCCAGCGGTCGGCGTGCTCCTCGAGCTCACCGAAGGCCTCGTCGAGCTGGACAGCGTCGAGCCAGTCGGTCAGCCACACCTCGCGCTGCAGCGCCGCGATCGTCATGGCGTCGTCGGGCCAGGCGAGCCGGACGGTGTCGCCGGCCCCGGCGGCCGAGGCCCCGCTCACACGAACGAGTCGATGAGGTCCGACTCAGCGCCGTTCGCATCGAGCATCGTCGCGGTCATGGAGACGTTGCGCAGCGACGGCCACACCTCGAAGGCCATCACCACGAGGCCCGGCAGGCCCGCGATCGCGATGGGCCAGCCACCCGAGTCGGTCACGAAGGCCACGAGCACCGCGATCAGCAGCGGCGCCTCGCACAGGATCAGCTTGCGCACGGTCTGAGCCGCGTAGACGCCCACGGCGGTGCTGCGGTTCTCCTCCGGGTCAGCGGCCGGATCCAGCGGACCGGCCGAGAGCCAGACGCGGTCGGCCAGGAACCCGCCGAGGGCGACGGCGGCGAGCAGGCCGACCCAGACGGCCCAGTGCGGGCGGTCTGCGTCGGTGCCTCCCAGCATCCAGAACAGCGCGGCGAGGAACCCGGCCGTCAGCACGATCTGCAGGAGAGCGAAGCTCCGGAGCTCGCGGGGGGTGGCGTCGTACTCGTTCTGTGCCATGGCGGAATCCTCCCACAGCGCCGACCCCGCGTCCCACCGGCGCGGGGTCCGGTTCGGTAGCCTCAGGGCATGCAGCAGTACCTCGATCTCGTCCAGCGGATCCTCGACGAGGGCGTCGAGAAGGGTGATCGCACGGGCACCGGCACGCGCAGCGTGTTCGGCCACCAGATGCGTTTCGACCTCAGCGAGGGGTTTCCCCTCGTCACGACCAAGAAGATCCACCTGAAGTCGGTCGTGGGCGAGCTGCTGTGGTTCGTCTCCGGCGA
Source organism: Actinomycetes bacterium (assembly GCA_023252095.1). Lineage (GTDB taxonomy): Bacteria > Actinomycetota > Actinomycetes > Propionibacteriales > Nocardioidaceae > Aeromicrobium. The sequence goes on from JAHEXN010000276.1 coordinate 3,908, forward strand.
GACCAACGTGCGGTGGCTGCAGGAGAACGGCATCTCGATCTGGGACGAGTGGGCCGACGAGCACGGCGAGCTGGGTCCGGTCTACGGTCACCAGTGGCGCTCCTGGCCCACGCCGTCGGGCGAGACGATCGACCAGCTGCGCGGGGTCGTCGAAGCGCTGAAGGTCGACCCGAACTCGCGCCGCCACATCGTCAGTGCCTGGAACGTCGCCGACCTCGACGCCATGGCCCTCGCGCCGTGCCACGCGTTCTTCCAGTTCTACGTCGCGCCGCAGGCTGACGGGCCCGGCCGGCTGAGCTGCCAGCTGTACCAGCGCTCGGCCGACGTGTTCCTCGGCGTGCCCTTCAACATCGCGTCGTACGCGTTGCTGACCCACATGGTCGCGCAGGTCGCGGGCCTGGAGGTCGGCGACTTCGTGCACACCCTCGGCGACGCGCACCTCTACCTGAACCACCTCGACCAG
>JAHEXN010000032.1 GCA_023252095.1 Actinomycetes bacterium
GAGTCCGACGGCGTCACGATCACCGACGTACGGATCCCCTGGGCGGCCGCGGCGGGCTACGTCGACAAGGAGCCCGTCGAGCTGACGTACGGCACGCTCAACCTGCCGACGATCCAGCTGATCTTCAGCAACTTCTACCTCAACATCGCCCAGGGCGCGCTCAAGGCCGGCACGGCCTACGCCCGGGAGAACACCCGGGCCTGGCCGTACGGCGGCGACAACAAGGAGAGCGCGCACGAGGAGTGGTACCTGCTCGAGGGCTACGGCCGCCTGCAGTCGCAGCTGTGGGCCGCCGAGGCGCTCGCCGACGACGCGGCTCGCGAGATCTCGGCCCTGCTCCACGCCGAGCGCGAGGCGCTGACACCCGAGCAGCGCGGCCACGCGGCCGTGCGGATCGCGGCGGTCAAGCAGCTCGCGACCGACGTCGCGCTCGAGGCCGGCACCAAGGTCTTCGAGCTCACGGGAGCCCGGGCCACGAGCAACAAGGTCGGCCTGGACATCTTCTGGCGCAACGCGCGGACCCACACGCTGCACGACCCGGTCGCGTACAAGCGCCGCGAGGTCGGCGTCTACGCGCTGCTCGGCGAGGTGCCCGAGCCGACGTGGTACACGTGACCGACCGCGCCACCAGCACCCCGTTCGGGACCCTCACGCGGGTCGCGGGCGGGGTGCCCGCCGTCGTGGAGGAGGTGCTCCACGACGTGCGGCAGCTCCTCCCCGACGTCGCGGCGGGAGCCTCCGAGCGCGACCGCACCCGCTCGGTGGCCCGTGACGAGCTGGACCGGCTCTCGGCGGTCGGCGCGTTCGCCGTGACTGTTCCGCGTGAGCACGGCGGCGCGCAGGGAGGTGCCGCTGCGGCGTTCGAGGTGATCCGACTCCTGGCGACGACCGATCCCAACGTGGCCCAGGTGCCGCAGAGCCACTTCGCGTACCTGCGCCTGCTGGAGAACGCGGGCGGGCCGGCCGTGCGCGAGGAGCTGTTCTCCGCCGTCCTGGCCGGCGCCCGCGTCGCGAACGCCCAGTCGGAACGCGCGGGACGCACCGTCGTCGACCAATCGACCCGGATCCGCGGCGTCGACGACGACCTCGTGGTCGACGGCCAGAAGTTCTACTGCACCGGAAGCCTCACCGCCGACTGGATCGCGGTCCTCGCTCGCGACGAGGACGGCGTCGAACGAGTCGGCTTCGTGCCGGTCGACACCCCCGGAGTGACCGTCGTCGACGACTGGACCGGGATGGGTCAGCGCACGACCGCGAGCGGCACCGTGACGTTCGAGGGCGTGCGCATCCCGCGCAGTCACGTCGTCCCCAGCGCCGAGACCGTGACCGGCCCGTTCGCCTACGGCGCGTTCGCCCAGGGCCTGCACGCGGCGATCGACACCGGACTCGCCCGCGGAGCCCTGGCCGAGGCCGCGGCCTTCGTCCGCACCTCGAGCCGGCCGTGGTTCGAAGCCGGGGTCGACCGGGCCGAGGACGACCCGTTGCTCGTCCAGCGGTTCGGCGAGCTCGAGGTCGACGTGCGAGCGGCCGAGTCGGCGCTGACCGTCGCTGCCGCGGCCGTGGACGCCGTCGCAGCCGCGCCAGGCGACGACGCGGCTCAGGAGGCGTCGCTGCAGGTGGCAGCCGCCAAGGTCCTGGCCGACCGGGCCGCGCTGACGGTGACCAGCGCGCTCTTCGAGCTCGGCGGCACCCGGGCGAGCGACGACTCGCTCAACCTGCACCGCCACTGGCGCAACGCCCGGACCCACACGCTGCACGACCCCGTCCGGTGGAAGCTGCAGCACCTCGGGCGCTGGGCCGTCGCGGGCACCCCGCCCCCACGGGGACCGCAGCTGTGACACGTCCGCGATGCAAGACGTGCCGGGCCGCGTCTCCGACGTGGCAGAGACTCGCTGCATGAGCCTGACCTTCGACTGGTTCCTGCCCACGACCGGCGACAGCCGCGCCCTCGTCGGCGGCGGCCACAGCGTGCCGAGCGATCTGGGGCGAGCCGGCGGATCGCTCGACACTGCGGGCCGTTTCCGTGAGCCGGACCTGCGGTACCTGACGCACGTCGCACGCACCGCGGAGGACCTCGGCTTCGACGCGGTGCTGACCCCCACGGGCACCCCGTGCGAGGACGCCTGGGTCGTCGCCTCCGCCCTGATCCCCGAGACCGAACGGCTCAAGTTCCTCGTCGCGCTGCGCCCCGGGCTCGTGAGCCCGACCCTGCTCGCACAGATGGCGTCGACGTTCCAGCGGCTCTCCGACAACCGGCTCCTGCTCAACGTCGTGGTCGGCGGCGACCCGTCCGAACAGCTCCGCTTCGGTGACCGTGTCACGAAGGACGCCCGCTACGATCGCGCCGCCGAGTTCCTGCAGGTCTTCCGCCAGGCGTTCACGGAGGCGGGCAGCTCCTTCAGCGGCGAGTACTACGACGTCGAGGACGCGCGGACCCGACGGGCGGCACCGGTCCCCGAGATCTACCTCGGCGGGTCCTCGGCTGCGGCCGGTCCTGTCACGGCCGCCCACACCGACGTGTACCTGACCTGGGGCGAGCCGCCGGCCGCCGTGGCCGAGAAGATCGAGTGGATCCGCAAGCTCGCCGACGACGAGGGCCGCTCGGTCCGGTTCGGTGTCCGTCTGCACACGATCAGCCGCGACCACTCCGAGGACGCCTGGCGCATCGCGGACACGATGCTCGCCCAGCTCGACCCCGCCGAGGTCGCGAAGGCGCAGGAGGTCCTGAAGACGAGCGAGTCCGAGGGTCAGCGCCGCATGCGCGAGCTGCACGGGGGTGCCTTCGACCCGAAGGACGCTCGCTCGCTCGAGGTGCACCCGGCCCTGTGGTCGGGCGTGGGCCTGATGCGCAGCGGCGCCGGCACGGCCCTGGTCGGCAGCCACACCGAGGTCGCCGACCTGATCGAGGAGTATGCCGCGGTCGGCATCGAGGAGTTCGTGCTGTCGGGCTACCCGCACGTCGAGGAGGCGTACTGGTTCGCCGAGGGCGTGCTCCCGATCCTGCGGCGCCGCGGCTTGACGGGCTAGGTAGGCCACCCAACCACCTCCGCCAGATTTGGCGGCGAATGTGCGGTTTCGCGACGGCGAAAGCACACACTGGCCACCATTTCTGGCGCAGGCGGGCGGTCAGAAGGTCTGGTGGGTGCCGAACGTGCGCTTCCAGTAGGTCAGGGGCGCCGAGGGCGTCGCGTCGGCGCCGGTCACGTCGCCGATCAGGAGGACGTGGTCGCCGGCCTCCACGAGCTGGCTGAGGCGGAGGGCGACCCACGCATGACGGTCGTGGAGCGCGGGGGCACCGTTCTCGACGCGCCACGGGACGTCGGCGAACTTGTCGTCGCCCTTGCCCGCGAACCGCAACGCGATCTGGTCGTGGTGCGCAGCGAGGACGTTGACGCCCACGACCGAGCCGACGCCTAGGCGGGCGAGCAGGTTCGAGCCGCGGTCGAGGGCGAACGTCAGCATCGGCGGGTCCATCGACAGGGACATGAAGGCGCTGACGGTCGTGCCGTGCGGAACGCCGTCGGTCAGGGTCGTGACCACGGACACCGAGGACGTCACCTGGCCCATCGCACCCCGGAAGGCACGCTGGACGGCGGTCTCGGGCAGCTGGGACGTGACAGGCATGCCGTCGACGTTAGGTGCTCCTCGCGCGGCGACGAGCCGATCCCAGATGCCGGACGAGGCCCTCACCCGCGCTCCGGTGTGCCGTCCCAGTCGGCCGCCTCACGCCCGGTCGAGGTAGCGCAGGACGGCGGCGACGCGGCGGTCGGTGTGGTCGTCCGGCGTCAGATCGAGCTTGAGGAAGATGTTGCGGATGTGCTTGTGCACCGCGTTCTCGGTGACGTGCAGCCGGCCAGCGATCGCGAGGTTCCCGAACCCCTCTGCCATGACGGACAGCACCTCCCGCTCGCGCGGGGTCAGGCGCTCGAGCGGGTCGTCGGCGCGTCGTTGGGCGAACAGCTGCGCCACGACGTCCGGATCGATCGCAGTGCCACCACCGGCCACGCGCTCGAGCGCCTCGACGAACGCATCGACCCGCCCGACCCGCTCCTTCAGGAGGTAGCCCACCCCCTCCGCGCCGTCGGCCAGCAGGTCGGTCGCGAAGCTCTGCTCGACGTAGGCCGACAGCACGAGCACCGCGAGCCCGGGCTGCGAGCGGCGCGCTGCGACGGCCGCCTGGATGCCCTCGTCGGTGTGGCTCGGCGGCATCCTGACGTCGACCACCGCGACATCGGGTCGGTGCTCGTCCACCGCGGACAGGAACGACTCCGGGTCACCCACGGCCGCGACGACGTCGAAGCCCTCCCCCTGCAGGACGAGCACAAGACCCTCGCGCAGGAGAAAGTCGTCCTCGGCGATCACGATCCGCATGGCAGCTCCACTCTGATGTCGGTGGGTCCGCCCACCGGGCTCGTCACCGTGACGGTGCCGTCGAGCGCGTCGACGCGTCCGATGATGCCCGTCAGGCCCGTGCCGCGTGTCGGATCGGCTCCTCCGACGCCGTTATCGAAGATGCGGACACGCAGGCGCTCGCCGGACTGGACCACCTCGATCTCGACCTGGGAGGCGCGGCTGTGCTTCGCGACGTTCGTCAGCGACTCGGCGACCGTGAAGTAGGCGGTGGCCTCGACGCTCACGGGGCACCGCACCGGCACGTCGACGACGACCGAGCACGGCACGGGGCAGTCGGCGGCGAGGGCACTCAGCGAACCGGCCAGCCCCCGGTTCTCCAGGACGGGCGGGAGGATCGACCGCACCACGGCCCGCAGCTCCGCCAGGGCGTCCTCGGTCGTGTCCTGGGCGCGGGCCAGGATCCGGTCGGCGCGCGACGGGTCACGCTCGACCTCGCGGCGGGCCGCCCCGATCAGCACGGCCACCCCCACGATGCGGTTCTGGGCGCCGTCGTGCAGGGCTCGCTCGATCCGACGTAGCTCCACGGCGTGCGCGTCGAGGGCGGCGGCCAGCGTCGCCGTCAGCTGGCTCACGCGCTGGGTCAGCTCACCGTCGGGGTCCCGCAGCAGCGCGAGCCCCGGACGGGCCTGCAGGGACGACAACGCCGAAGCACTCAGCACCCACACCACGAACGCCGTCACGCCCCAGACGGGGGCCCACGCCGCCGCTTCCGCCGAGCGCGCGCCGACCCAGCCGTCGGCGACGGTCTGGTACTCCTCAGGCGCGATCCGCCACCACAGGAGATAGCTCGAGTCGTGAACGGCCATCATCAGCAGCTGGATGCCGAGGGCGCCCAGCACCAGACCCCACGTCGCGTGGATCACGAGCCACTGCACCTCACGGCGCCCCACGGTCGCCGGCGCCGGGACGTCATGGCCCAGCCGGCCGAGTCGAGCCAGCTCAAGGTCTGCCACGCGCCGCACCCAGGCGAGCGCTGGGCGCACGAGCGGCTGTCCGACGCGGATGCACCACAGGAACCCGACGACCAGGAGAACAGGAAGCGTGAAGAGGGCGAGGAACCCGATCCCCGTGCCGTAGATGGAGTACCCCGTGAGACGGACGGTCTCCCGCGCGAAGCGCACGGCTCGGACACGCGTCTTGTCCGTCTCGTCGCTGGTCATGGTGCCCTCTCCGGTGGTTCCTCCGCACGCTACCGGCGCCTCGATCCGCTGTCGGTACAGCAGCCTGTACCGGCTCGGTGCGGCCAGCCGGACCACCGATCCACGCGCTGGCTGCATGGGTCGCGGAGCCCATCGTCCCTAGCGTCGAAGGAAGCCGACCACGACCCCAGAAAGGGCTTCCGCCATGACCGATCCGTACCGCATCACCACGACCACCGACACCACTCCCGACCCGCACGAACCCGCGGCCACGAGCGGCTCGACCGAACGCACCGACGTGGCGCTGTGGGTCGTCCTGGCCCTGGGCATCGCTGGCAACGTCGCCACGTCCGCGACGGGTCAGTCCCTGCTGGGCGTCCCGTTCGGCGTCGCCGTCATCGTCAGCGCCGTCGCCCTCGTCAAGCGCCACCTCGGGCGGAGGAAGTGACCATGTCCTCCCTCCTCCGCACACGCACCACCCCGCACCTGGCCGCCTCGACCGCACTCAGCCTGCGTGCCGTCACGAAGGCCTACGACGGCTCCGTGACGGCACTCGACGACGTCTCGCTCGACGTCCCCCGCGGCGCGTTCCTCGCGGTCATGGGTCCGTCGGGATCGGGGAAGTCGACGCTCCTGCACTGCGCGTCCGGCCTCGACACGCCCTCGTCGGGCGCCGTCGTGCTCGGTGACGTCGAGCTGTCGCGCCTCTCCGAGACGCGTCGGACGACGTTGCGCCGTGGCCGGATCGGCTTCATCTTCCAGGCGTACAACCTGGTCCCGTCGCTGACGGTCGAGCAGAACATCACCCTGCCGCTGCGCCTCGCCCACGCCCGGCCCGACCGCGCGTGGCTCGAGGAGCTCGTCGGTCGGATCGGCCTGGCAGAGCTGCTCCAGCGACGTCCCGGCGAGCTGTCCGGCGGCCAGCAGCAACGCGTCGCCATCGCCCGCTCGCTCGCGGCCCGCCCGGACATCGTGTTCGCCGACGAGCCCACCGGAGCGCTCGACCTCGACACCGCGGGCGAGGTGCTCGCCCTGCTCCGCGACCTGGTCGACGAGTTCGGCCAGACCGTCGTGATGGTGACCCACGACCCGGGCGCCGCGGCGTGGGCGCACGACACCGTCGTCATGAAGGACGGACGGATCCACCAGCGCTTCGCCCGTCCGACTGCCGCCGAGCTCGCCTCGTGCCTGACCCAGCTGCGGACGCTCGCATGAGCACGTCGATGGCGTCCCTCTCCTGGTCGATGGCCCGCGCCCGGATCGGCGGCCTCGTCGCCGTCGGGTGCGCCGTGCTCGGGGGCGCCGCGATGATCACGGTGAGTGTCGTCCTGGCGACGACGGCCCTGTCCTCGCACGTGCCTACCGACCGGCTCGCCGACGCCGACGTCGTGGTCTCGGCCCAGCAGCAGTACCCCGTCGTGGAGGACATCGACATCCCGCTCACCGAGCGGGTCACGGTCCCGGCCGACGTGATCGACGAGGTCGCTCGGGTTCCGGGGGTGGCCGAGGTGGCCGCCGACCTCACGTTCCAGGTCGTGCTCGCCGACACCGGAGCACGGATCGACGCCCGCTCGTGGGACCTCGCGGCGCTGAGCGATCCCGACCTCCAGGGTCACGCTCCTGGCGGCTCACCCGACCTGCTCGTGGACGCTCAGACCGCGGCCGACACGGGCCTCGAGCTCGGCGACACGACCACGTTGTCGATCTTCGGCGAACCACGCACCTTCCGCGTCACGGGGATCGCCGACGTCCCCGGGGCGGGGGTCTTCGTCGACGCCGAGACCGCGGCGACGCTGTCGGGGCGCTCCGAGGGGGCCGTCGACCTGATCGCGATGACGGTCGCCCCGGACGCCGACCCGGAGGCCGTGGCCGAGGACGTCTCTGCGGCCCTGGCCGACACCGACCTCGTCGTGTCCACCGGCGAGGCACGCGGCGACGCCGAGTCCGTCACGGGCGGCGGCGCGCGGGGCGAGCTGCTCGCCCTGGCGGCGTCGCTGGCCAGCACGCTGACGATCCTGATCGGCTGCATCACCGCCGGCGCCATGTCGGTCTCCGTCGCCAACCAGCGCCGCGACCTGGCCCTGCTCCGCGCGGTGGGCGCGACACCACGACAGGTGCGGCGGCTCGTCGCGACCCAGGCCAGCATCGTCGCCGCCGTCGTCCTGATGCCCGGCATCGCGCTCGGTTACCTGGCATCGGGCGTGTTCGCCGGTCGGCTGACCGGGGCCGGCATGCTGCCCACCGGGATCCCGCTGGCGCTCACCCCCTTCGCCGTTCCGATCGTGGGCGTCCTGATGCTCGCAGCCGTCCAGGTCGCCGCCAGGTCCGCCTCCTTCCGAGCCTCCCGGATGCCGGCGACCGAGGCCGTGGCCGAGTCGCGGGTCGAGCCCCGCACGCCGTCACGGACCCGGACCGTCATCGGGGGCCTGCTGATCGCCTCCTCCGTGCCGCAGTCGATCCTGCCGCTGCTGTGGCGCAACGAGACCGCCTTCGTCGCCGCGGTCACCGGAACGCTCGTGGCGATCATCGGCTTCGCGCTCGCGGGACCCGTGATCGTCCGAGCCGTCACCGGACGCGTCGTGCAGCGCGCGAGCGCCGTCGCCGGACCGTCGACCTGGCTGGCGGTCCACCACACGCGCGCGTTCTCCCTGCGCACGGCCGGATCGGTGACGGTTCTCGCACTCGCGATCGGGCTCACGGTCGCCCAGATCGCCTCGGGCGCGACGCTCACGAACGCCACCGCGGCCGAGCACGACGCGGGTCTGGTCGCCGACGCGACCGTCACGGGTTCGCTGTCGCAGGCGGACCTCGACGACCTGGTCACCGAGGACGGGGTCGAGGCCGCGGTGCCTCTGGTTTCCACGACGGTGCTGCGGACCTCGACCTTCGCCGGTGACGTCTCGACCGCACCACATCCCGCGCTCGCCGTGGGCCACGGCGCCAGCGACGTCATCGACCCGGACGTCGTGGCCGGTGACCTCGAGGACCTGCACGGCGACACCGTGGCGCTCAGCTCGCCGACGTCTGGCAGCTGGGACGCCGCCGTCGGCGACACGATCGAGCTGACGCTCGACAACGGCGCGACCGTCGAACCGACCGTCGTCGCGGTCTACGAACGAGGATTCGGCTTCTCCGGCGTCATGCTCTCGACGGACGTGCTGGCCGAGCACGGCGATCCCCGTTGGTACGACATGGCCTTGGTCGCAGGTGACCCCTCAGCCGTGGCGACGTGGGCCAGCAGCCGTCCGGGCGTGGAGTCCTCAGCCGGAGCGGCGTTGTCGGGCGACGACGAGTCCGGGGCGGAGCAGACGATCAACCTGTTCGTGCTGCTGCCGATGCTGCTCTACATCCTGATGGCGGTGGCGAACAGCCTTGCGGCCTCGACGGGCCGGCGCCGTCACGAGCTGGCCACGTTGCGGGTCATCGGGATGACGCGGCGGCAGATCCTGTCGATGGTGCGGCGCGAGGCGGTCATCACCGCGATCCTCGCGATCGGTGCCGGGATGCTCGTCGCGGTCCTGCCGATGACGCTGCTCGGCCTGGGCTTCCTGGGCGAACCATGGCCACACGGGCCGTGGTGGATGGTGCCCGGAATCGCGGGTCTCATCGCCGTCATGGCGACGACCTCCACGAGCTGGGCGGCTCGCCGCGCCCTGCGCACCCCGCCGGCCACGGTGCTGGCGGCGCAGGACTGACGACCCGGGCCTGGCCGGGACCGCGACGCGCCGTGGCGCCCGGTCAGGCCTCGGGGCGCAGATGGGTGAACGCCTCGAGGTTGCGCGTGGACTCACCCCTCGACTCACGCCACGCCCACTCCTTGCGGATCGACGTCGCAAAGCCCAGCTCCAGGATCACGTTGAACGACTCGTCGGCGTACGTCAGCACCGCGCCCAGCAGGCGGTCGACCTCGTCGGGCGTGACGGCGTGCAGCGGCACCCGGCCGTCGAGGTAGATGTCGCCAGCGGCGTCGATGGCGAAGGCCACGCCGAACAGCTTGAGGTTGCGCTCGAGCAGCCAGCGGTAGACGCCCTCGTGGTTCTCGTCGGGCCGGCGGGCGACGAAGGCGTGGATGCCGAGCGAGTGCCGCCCGACCTCGAGCCGGACCGAGGTCTTGAGCTTGCGCTCCCCCGGCAGGTCGACGTCGAACACGCCTGGTGAGTGCTCGACGTGGTCGAGCTCGGCGTCGGCCAGCGCGTGGAGGATGACCTCCCGCGGGGTGGGATCAGCTGGGGACACGGACGGCTCCTTGGCTGGCAGCGGCGTACGACGCGAGGGTGCGATCGGCGGTCAGGTCCCAGCTGAACCCCTCGGCGTGCAACACGGCCTTGGCTCCCATCGCGTCGCGGAGACCGTTGTCGAGCACGAACGGTCGTAGGGCGGCGGCGTAGTCGGCCGGGTCCTGGCGGTCGACGAGCACGCCGCTGACGCCGTCGGCCACCGCGGTCGGCAGGCCCCCGACCCGGGCGGCCACGACGGGCGTGCCGCAGGCCTGGGCCTCGATCGCCACGAGGCCGAACGACTCGTTGTGCGACGGCACGCAGACGACCGTGGCCGCAGCGTACCAGTCGGCGAGCTCGGTCTGAGGAACCGTCGGGACGAACATCACGAGATCGGACAGCCCCAGACGATCGGTCAGGTCGGCGAGTGCCGTGGGGCGTTCGAGCCCGGATCCCGAGGCGCCGCCCACGACAGCGACCTGGAGCCGCGACCGCAGCGACGGGTCGTCGGCGACGAGCCGCGCAGCCGCACGCACGACGAGGTCGGGCGCCTTGAGCGGCTGGATACGGCCCGCGAACAGGACGAGCGCGACGTCAGGGTCGATGCCGAGCCGGCGGCGGGCCTCGGCCCGACGTCCGGAGTGGAAGCGGTCGAGGTCGACCCCGGGGTGCACGACGTCGACCCGTGCCGGATCGGCGTCGTACAGACCGATGAGCTGGGCCCGCTCGTCATCGGTGTTGGCGACGAGACGGTCGGCGAGGCGCACGATCTCCTCTTCGCCGCGCACGCGTCCGAGGGGCTCGGGGGCGTCGCCGGAGGCCAGGAGCGCGTTCTTGACCTTGGCCATCGTGTGCATCGAGTGCACGAGCGGCAGGCCCCACCGCTCCCGGACGACCGTGCCGACCTGACCGGACAACCAGTAGTGCGAGTGCACGAGGTCGAAGTAGTCGGGTCCGTGCTCGGCCTCGACCCGCAGGACGTCACGCACGAAGGCGCACTGCTGTGCGGGCAGGTCCTCCTTGCGGAGGCCCTCGAAGGGGCCGGCGGCGACGTGGCGCACCGTGATTCCCGGCGCTACCTGGGCGAACGGCTCCTGGTGCCGTGACGTCGCGCGGGTGAACATCTCGACCTCGACGCCACGGGCCGCGAGGCGCCGCGACAGCTCCATGACGTAGACATTCATGCCGCCGGCGTCGCCGTCGCCCGGCTGCGCCAGGGGCGAGGTGTGGGCCGACAGCATGGCCACCCGTCGAACGCTCACCGTGCCATCATCGCGCACCCGTCGAAATCGGCGACTTGCACCTCGCGCGACCTGTGCATCGCCTACGCTTCCGCCATGACGACAACTCGCCGCCTGCTGACCCTGACCACCATCGCCTTCGCCGGCCTGCTCCTGAGCGCCTGCTCCGACACCACGACCGAGACCGAGCGCGACGAGTCCGGAGAGGTCACCGAGCGCAACGACGACGCCAGCGTCTTCGAGATCAAGGTCGGCGACTGCTACGACCTCCCGGACGACTCCGGAAGCGCCGAGACGACTGAGGTCCAGACCATCACGGCCGTCCCGTGCGGCGACCCGCACGAGGCCGAGGCCTACCACGAGGTCGAGCTCGAGGACGGCGACTTCCCCGGCGACGACGCGATCCAGACCGAGACCGCGAACGCCTGCGGACCGGCGTTCGACACGTTCGTCGGCCTCGCGTACGAGGACTCGACCCTCGACATCTACCAGCTGTTCCCGACGGAGGACACGTGGGAGCAGCTGGACGACCGCCTCATCTCCTGCCTGATCTACGACCCGTCCAACCCCGAGGTCACCGGCACGCTCGCAGGCGCTGCGCGCTGACCTGACCCGATCTCCCCGCTGCTGGGCCGCCGCGCGACGATGGTGACATGACCACCATGCGTACTGCCGTCGTGACCGGGGCCAGCAGCGGGATCGGGGCCGCCACCGCGCGCGAGCTCGCCGCGGCCGGCTTCCACGTGTTCTGCGCGGCCCGACGACTCGACCGCCTCGAGGCCCTCGCCGCCGAGATCGGTGGCACCGCCGTCGCGTGCGACGTCACCGACGCCGACGCCGTGGCTCGTCTTGCCGAGACGGTCGGCGACACGCTCGATGTCCTGGTCAACAACGCCGGCGGCGCCCTGGGCGTCGACCCCGTCGCGGAGGCCGATGTCGACCAGTGGCGCCGCATGTACGAGATCAACGTGATCGGCACGGTCCAGGTCACCCAGGCGCTCGTGCCGGCCCTCGACGCCAGCGGCGCCGGCACGGTCGTCAACATCGGCTCGACCGCCGGCCACTGGGTCTACGAGGGTGGCGGCGGGTACGTCGCGGCCAAGCACGCCGTCGCCGCCGCGACCGAGACGCTCCGGCTCGAGCTCAACGGGCGCCCGATCCGCGTCACGGAGATCGCCCCCGGGATGGTGCAGACCGAGGAGTTCTCGCTCGTGCGCCTGGGGTCGCAGGAGCGCGCCGATGCGGTCTACGAGGGTGTCGAGGACCCGCTGACCGCCGAGGACATCGCCCAGACGATCGGATGGGTCGTGGGACGTCCCGCGCACGTCAACGTCGACCTGCTGGTCGTGCGGCCTCTCGCGCAGGCCAGCAACAAGAAGGTCCACCGCGGACCACTGCTGCGCCGCTCCTGACCATCAGCCGCGGGCCGGTTCCCGGGCCTGGTCCGGTACGGTACGCCGGGCCCACGGCAGCACGAGCAGGGCCCAGACCGCGGCCAGCACGAGCACCTCCACCGCGAGGTACCAGGGCCACTCCGGCAGCAGGTCGAGCGCCGAGGCACGCTGCGGCTTGCGGTTGACGTAGCCGTAGTTCGTGCCGACCACGACGTTGAAGGCGAAGACGGCCACGAGCCACACGAGCGTCGCCCCGACGGCGCGACGGTAGGTGCGCCACGTCGGCCCGATCCCGAGCCCCGGCACGAGCAGGAACCCGGCCCAGATGATCAGGACGTGCATCGCCCAGAACATCAGGAAGCGGGGCTCGGGGAACGGTGACGCCAGGTCGGGCGTCAGCATGCCCTGCATCGTGAGCGTCAGGCCCCAGAGCCACGTGATCGTGGCGGTCGTGCGGTTGCCGGTCCACAGCGCATGCACCGCGACCATCCACGCCAGGTCGCACAGCTGCAGCGGGAGCGAGGTGTTCAAGCTCCACTCGTCGGGCGTGAACTGCAGGAGCTGCAACGGGATCGTCACGCCCGCCACCGCGACGGCACCGCAGCGCGACAGGACGCGCGCCGCGTCTGAGCCGCGGAGCGCACGACCGGCCACCACTGCGAGCACGCAGCCGATCACGAAGATCGTCAGGACGACCAGGTGGGAAGAGTCGTACGCCTCGAACCTCGTGGCCGCGTGCATGGCCGCAGGGTAGCGCCCGCGGACGTCACGCAGGGATCGTCAACGCGGCGCGCGGACCGAACGCTCGATGGCCACCCGCATGGTGGTGAGCACGGCGAACATGAAGAGCGCCATCGCCGCGCACCCGACCAGCACCCTCGCGAGCGACACCTCCCCGCCGATCAGCGACAGGCCGGGGAGGAGCCCCACCCCGATGGAAGCCGGGACCGTCCACCGACGCAGTCTCGTGACACGCCGGTCCAGGTCGGCCGACGGACCCGGGCGCGAGTCGTCCAGGAGACGGCGCATCAGAACCATGGGCGGGACGCTGAGCACGATCGCGCCCAGAAGGACCACCATCGCCCACCATGCTTCGCTGTCCCCGTCGGTCGCTGCCGTCACACCCTGCATCGCCGCCAGGACGACGAACATTCCCAGGACCAACTTCATGAGACCGACGTTGACCCGCAGCTGTTCGAGCTTCTGGCCGAGCGGACGCCGGTACACAGCACGCCACCAGTACCACCACGTCATCGCGGGCAGCGACATCACCAGCGCGAGACCGACCGCTACCTGGACCATGACCGCAGGCTAGCGGCCTCGAGGGACTCACCACTGGGACGTCCCGCCGCACGGTGACCTCCTCCCGTCGACGACCCGGCCTGCGGAAGCAATGCCCCGACCAGGGTGTTGACTGCTCCCGTGGACCACACGACGACGGCGACCGGGAGCGCGCCCGAAGGGCGGGTCGACCGGGGCGGCGGCGGGATCGCGTTCGGCGCTGCCGCGTACCTGTGCTGGGGCTTCTTCCCGCTGTACTGGCCGCTTCTGGACCCGGCCGGGCCGCTCGAGGCGCTCGCCCACCGGGTCGTGTGGTCCCTCGTGTTCGTCGCCCTGCTCCTGACGGCCACGCGGCGCTGGGGATCGTTCCTGGCGATCACCCGCCGACCGCGCGTCGTGGCCCTGCTGTTCGCCGCCTCGATCGTCATCGCGATCAACTGGGGCACCTTCATCTACGGCGTCACCAACGATCGCGTCATCGAGACGTCGCTCGGCTACTTCATCAATCCCCTCGTGACCGTGATGCTCGGGGTCCTCGTGCTGGGCGAACGGCTCCGCCGGCTGCAGTGGACCGCGGTCGCGATCGGCGCCGTGGCCGTCGTCGTCCTGACGATCGACTACGGCCGCCTGCCGGTCGTGGCCCTGTCGGTCGCGTTCTCGTTCGCGGCCTACGGGTTCCTCAAGAAGAAGGTCGACCTCGGCACGATCGAGGGTCTCGGGATGGAGACGCTCCTGCTGACCCCGTTCGCGCTGGCCTTCCTGACCTGGCTGGCCTTCAACGGCACGCTCGTCTTCGGCCACGAGGGCACGGGCAACGCCCTGCTGCTGGCCGGCACCGGCGTCGTGACCGCGATCCCGCTGCTGCTGTTCGGCGCCGCCGCCACACGCCTGAACCTCACGACGATCGGCCTGCTGCAGTACCTCGGTCCGGCGCTCCAGTTCGTCTTCGGGCTGTTGGTCTTCGACGAGACCATGACCCCCGCGCGCTGGGCCGGCTTCGGCCTGGTCTGGCTCGCGCTGGCGCTGTTCACGACCGACGCCCTCCGGAACCGGAAGCGCCCCGTCCCCGTGGAGCCCCTCCCGGTGTGAGCCTGGTGCCACCGGTGGTTGAGGTGCGGGCGAAGCCCCGCCCCTTGAGGTGCGAGGAACGAGCCTCGAAAGGGGTACCGCCACCCATATCGTGACCAAGGTTTCGAGGCTCGCGCCGCAGGCGGCACTCGCACCTCAACCACCGGGAAAGCGGCTACCCCAACCGTGTCGCGACGGCGTCGCAGAGCTGCTCGAGGGTCGCGCGGGCTGGGATGTCGGGCAGGGTGTGCAGCAGGGCACGGGCCGCGTCGGCCTCGGCCTGCACGTGGGCGCGGGCCTCGTCCATCGCCGGGTGGCGGCGCAGGCCCTCGAGCGCCTCGGCGTGCTCGGCGTCGTCGACGAGCGGCTTGGACAGCAGCTCCTGGAGCCGGGCATCGGCCGGATCGGTGGACGCCAGCGCCAGCAGCACCGGCAACGTCGGGACGCCCTCGCGCAGGTCGGTGCCGGGGGTCTTGCCCGACTCCCCCGTCTCGCTCGCGACGTCGATGATGTCGTCGCGCAGCTGGAACGCCGCACCGATGCGCTCGCCGAACTCCGTGAGCGCACGCTCGACCTCGACCGGCGCTGCCGCCATCATGGCGCCGAAGCGTGCGGCCGTGGCGATGAGCGACCCGGTCTTGTCGGCGACGACCTCGAGGTAGTGCTTGAGCGGATCGCCTTCACCGGGGCCGATCGTCTCGCGGATCTGACCGTGGACGAGACGGGAGAACGTGCGGGCCTGGATGCGGACGGCCTCGGGGCCGAGTGACGCGACGATCTCGGAGGCCTGGGCGAACAGGAAGTCACCGACGAGGATCGCGAGCGTGTTGTCCCAGCGGGCGTTGGCGCTCACGGCACCACGCCGCTTGTCGGCCTCGTCCATGACGTCGTCGTGGTACAGCGTGGCCAGGTGCGTCAGCTCGACCACGACGGCCGACGGCACGACGCCCGGAGCGGCCGGGTCGCCGAACTCGGCCGCCAGCGTGACCAGGAGCGGGCGGAAGCGCTTGCCGCCGGCGCGGAGCAGGTGCGTGGCCGCCTCGGCCACGAAGGCCTCGTCGCTGTGCGCGGCGTCGGCGAGCTGTCGCTCGATCTCCGACACACCCGCGACGATCCGCGCCTCGAGGGCCGGATCGGCGACCTCGACGGGCAGCGCGGACGCCGACGTCTGCCCGGAGCTCAACGACTGCCCCAACGGTTGCACTGGGCGCCTCCTGCTCGGTCCGGCGGCTCCCTCAGGGGATGAGGGAGCCGGTCTGCTGCACCAACTCAAGCACAGGGCCCGGAGCGATGCCGAGGATCACCGTACCGACGGCGGCCACCACGACGACAGCGGTGGTGACGATCGCCCCCGACGCGACCGCCACACCGTCGGGCTCGGCGAAGAACATCACGGTGATCATGCGGACGTAGAAGAAGGCAGCGACGGCGCTGACGAGCACGCCCACGACGACCACGGGGCCGTACCCGGCGCCCCCGGCCTCGATGAAGACCGACAGCTTGCCGACGAAGCCGCCCGTCAGCGGGATGCCCGCGAACGAGAGCATGAACAGCGCGAAGCTGACGCCCAGCACGGGGTTCTCGCGACCCAGGCCCGCCCAGCGGGACGAGGCCGTGGCCTCCCCGCCCGCGTCGCGCACCAGCATGACCACGGCGAACGCACCGATCGAGGCCAGGCCGTACGTCGCGAGGTAGAACAGCACGGCCCAGGCGTCGCTGCCCCCGAGCACTCCCGTCAGCAGGAAGCCGGCGTGCGCGACGGACGAGTAGGCCAGCATGCGCTTGACGTCGGTCTGGGCGATCGCGAGCAGGGAGCCGACGACCATCGTGACGACGGCGATCACCGCGATCATGGGCTGCCACTCGGTGTCGGTCGCCGCGAACAGCACGCGCATCAAGGCGACGAACGCAGCCGCCTTGGTGCCAGCCGCCATGAACGCTGTCACCGGGGTGGGAGCGCCGACGTAGACGTCGGGCGTCCAGGTGTGGAACGGCACGGCACCGACCTTGAACAGCAGGCCCACGGCCATCAGGCCGACCGCCGCGATGCGCAGCTCGTCGTCGCCGTGGGTCTCCCCCAGCGCGCCGATCGCGAACGAGCCGGAGTAGCCGTACGCCAGCGCGATGCCGTAGAGGAAGAATGCCGAGCTGAACGCCCCGAGCACGAAGTACTTGAGCGCGGCCTCCTGGCTCAGCAGGCGGCGGCGCCGGGCGATGCCGCAGAGCAGGTAGAGCGGGAGGCTCAGGACCTCGAGCGCGACGAACATCGTCAGCAGGTCCGAGCTCGCTGCGAACAGCATCATGCCGAGCAGGGCGAACATCGCGAGCGGGAAGATCTCGGTGTGCTCGACGCGCAGGCGCAGCGCCTCGGCCTCGGACTCCGACCCGGGGCGATCGGCGGCGCGGCCCGTGAAGGCGCTCAGGCCTGCGTCGAGCTTGCGGTCGGCGAACAGGGCGACGCCCAGCACAGCGAAGACCGCGAGCATCATCCAGGTGATGACGGCGGCCTCGTCGGCCACGATCGTGCGGCCCGGCTCGTCGGTGACGCCCAGGTCGGCGCTCGTGTAGACCACGATGCTCGAGACCAGGGCCCCCACGGCGGCCAGGCCGGCGAGCGTCGTCTGCACGACGAAGCGGGGGCCGCGCGGGCAGAAGGCCTCGACCAGCACGCCGACCAGCGCCGCCGCGGCGACGATCAGGAGCGGCGAGAGCAGGGCGTAGTCGAGCTCCGGAGCCGGGATCACGGCAGACCTCCCAGGACGACGGCCACGGCCGGATTGACGAGGTCGAGCAGGGGCTGCGGGAACAGGCCCAGGCCGACGATGACGACCACCAGGGGCGCGAGCGCCGCGACCTCACGCGAGGTCAGGTCGGTCACGACCTTCGACTGGTCGGTGAGCGGCCCGGTCATGGTGCGCTGGTACAGCACCAGGACGTAGACCGCTGCCAGGACGATGCCGAGCGTCGCGATGACCGCCAGCGGCACGTTGACCGTGAACGTTCCGGCGAGCACGAGGAACTCGCTCACGAACGGGGCCAGACCCGGCAGCGACAGGCTCGAGAGGCCCGCGACTAGGAGGATGCCCGACATGACCGGCGCGATCTTCTGCACGCCGCCGAAGGCGGAGATCTCCGCCGAGCCGCGGCGGCTGATCATGATGCCGGTCACGAGGAACAGGGCCGCGGTCGAGAGGCCGTGGTTGAACATGTAGAGCACCGACCCCGTCGTGGAGGTCTGCGTGAACGCGAAGATGCCCAGGATGATGAAGCCGAAGTGCGACACCGAGGTGTACGCGACGAGCCGCCGGATGTCGGTCGAGCCGATCGCGGCGAGCGCGCCGTAGACGATGCTCACGACGGCGAGCGCCATGATCGTCGGCGAGGCCCAGTCGGCGGCTCCGGGGAACAGCTCCAGGCCCCAGCGGATCATGCCGAACGTGCCCACCTTGTCGATCACGCTGACCATGAGCACCGAGGTCGCCGGTGTGGCCGAGGCAGCCGCCTCGGGCAGCCAGGTGTGGAACGGCCAGAGCGGGGCCTTCACGGCGAAGGCCGCCATGAAGCCGAG
>JAHEXN010000033.1 GCA_023252095.1 Actinomycetes bacterium
GACTCGACGTAGCGACGCTGCCCCTCGGCGTAGATCGTGTCGAACGCGAGCGAGGACTTGCCGGAGCCGGACAGGCCCGTGAAGACGATGAGGGCGTCGCGCGGGAGGTCGAGCGAGACGTCCTTGAGGTTGTGCTCGCGCGCGCCTCGGACCACGATCTGGTCGATGCTGCTCACGCCCGCGCGAGCAGGAGTCTTCGCGCCCTTTCGGGCAGGACTGGACGACGTACGAGTGGGCACCCGATCAGCCTAACCACGGGGTCTGACAGTTTCGCGTCGAGCGGTCTAAGCGAAGAAGCCGGACACGACGGTGAGCCCGCCGAGTGCCATCATGACCAGTCCCGCGCCCCATCGCCGATTCCCTCGGCGCTTGCGAGTGTCTTGGCGAACCTGGCGCCCAAATCCATAGAGAACGTAACCGCCGATGATCAAGAACAGGGTGCCGATCAGCTCGCCCTGCTGGTAGCTCGTCGTGTCCATCGCCCTGCCTTCGTCCGCCTGCCCGGGATCGTAACGGTCCATGGGGTCGCACCTAGGATCGGACACATGACGTACACCGGAGAAGTCGAGGTCGGCGGTCCGGCCGACGTGCAGGACGCGGGCGACCTCGAGATCACGAAGCTGGCCGTCGGGCCCATGGCCAACAACGTCTACGTGCTGCGCTGCACGCTGACCGACGAGCGGCTCGTGATCGACGCCGCCGACGAGGCCGACCGCATCCTCGAGGTGCTGGACGGCGCACCGGTCAAGCGCATCGTCACGACGCATCGGCACCCCGACCACTGGGGCGCGCTCGAGGCCCTGCGTGCGGTCACCGGTGCCGAGACGATCGCGGGCGAGCGCGACGCCGAGGGCATCGACGTCGTGACCGACGTCGTGGTCGCCACCGGCGCCCGGGTGCGGGTCGGCTCGTGCGAGCTCGAGGTCGTCGAGATCGTGGGTCACACGCCCGGCTCGATCGCGCTGGCCTACGACGACCCCGACGGCATCGTCCACCTGTTCACGGGCGACTCCCTGTTCCCCGGCGGCGTCGGCAAGACGTGGTCCGAGGACGACTTCTCGACGCTGATCGACGAGGTCGAGACCAAGGTCTTCGGCCGCTTCCCCGACGACACGCGCTTCTACCCCGGCCACGGCAACGACTCGACCCTCGGCGCCGAGCGTCCCAGCCTGCCGGAGTGGCACCAGCGCGGTTGGTAGTCGCGCGGCGCGGAACCTCAGCGATTGACGTGGAATGCGTAGGCCATGGCCTCACCGATGCTGGTCCGATCGAACTCGGGGAACGAGCTGGCCAGGAGAGCCGCGTGCGCATCGATTCCCTGCTGGCTCGTGTCAAAGCTCTGGTTCGCCGCCTCAGCGACCAGATCAGCCGCTCGACGGACAGCCCGATCGATCTCGTCGGGTTCCGCGATCCCCTCGAGCACCGTCCGTGGATCCAGCCGGGGCTTGCGGTTCCGTCGGTTCCAGACGACGAGATGAAGAGCGCCGTCGAACTGGCCTGCCCGCCGGGCCAGGGCCGTCACGTACGCCTCATCCCGGCCCTCTCTGGTCCGCTCACGTTCCTGCTCCGCCCACACCACCGCAGCGACCTCGAGGTACGTACGTCCGCTGAATCCGGGCAGTCGTCGCTCGAGGTGACGCCCGCGGTCCCGCACTGCCTCGGCACCGACCGCAGCCGGGAGCGCACGGGCCGTCCGCAGCAGCTCCTCGGCGAGCCCCCGGTTCTCCGGTGGCACCTCGACCTCAGGGTCAGGGTCCCAGACGATCGACCGGACGATCGATCGCGCGGCGGCGTCGTTCGGACCGACCAGCTCGGCCAGCATGCGCGCGTGGTCGGCTGCCAGCGGGGCCGAAGCGGAGGAGCGCCACGACGCCGAACGGTCCCAGTTCCGCTGCAGGCCGAAGGTCTCCAGCGAGTACGTGCTTCCGAGGTCGTCGACCACCTCGGGCTCGGGCGCGAACTGCGAGAGGCCGTCACCCAGTTGCCCCATCACGAGCAGGGCCTCCGCAGCCAGGAGCCGGGCCTCGGTGGTCTCCTCCGCGTCCAGCGAGGTGGGCCGGAACCGGCGGTGCGGATGGAGGTCGAGCGCCGGAAGCTCCTGGATCTCGACCCGCAAGCGCACAGGACCGCCGGAGTCGGCCCCGGTACTGCGCGTCACGCGGACGGGAACACGTCGCGGCCCCCAGAGCAGGAGCACCGTGTCCCACGCGATCCACACGAGGCGAGCGTCCCGGCTCAAATCCGCGGCCGACACGGTCGGCGAAGAGGTCGCCCACTCGTAGCCGTCCCAGTCCCAATCCATCGCGAACATGAGTGGGAAGATAGACGACCGGGGTGTCAGTCCTGGCGGGCCGGACCAACGCCGCGTTAGTCCTCCCGCACCGCGCGGTACACCGCGTGCACGGCGACGGCGCGCTCGAGCTGGGCCGAGACGCCCGTGAAGAACTGGCGCCGGTACGTCTCGTCGGTCACGGCGTAGACCGTGAAGTACAGCCCCGAGAACGCGGCGAGGAACACGGCGACCTGGAAGAGGTCGTTGGTGAGCGGCAGGTGGCTGCCGAGGCGTGAGGGCAGGTCGCTGACGGGCTGCCCCGTCCAGGACTCGATCGTCTCGGGCGGGATCGTGAGCGACCCGAAGACGACGAAGAAGCCGAACAGCCCCGCGGTCAGCAGCAACACCTGGACCGCCTGGCTGAACAGCAGCACCAGCACGAGGTTCGCGCGGGCGAAGCGCGGCAGCTCCCCCACGCCAACCTCAGCCGCGCCCACGAGGTCGGCCGCGGGCGTGCTGGCGCAGCAGTCCGCGAGCCGGTCCCCCACCACCTCGCGCTCCACGGCGGCCACCTCCTCCGGCAGCCGCACCAGGAGGAACGCGGCGGCGACCAGCGCGAAGGCTCCAGCCGAGAGCCACAGCACGGTGCGCGACATCAACGCGGCGACCTGCCAGACCTCCGCGTTGATGAACAGGAACGTGACGGCCAGCAGCAGGAGCGGCAGGGCCCGGGTCAGCAGCGGCAGCAGGAGTCCGAGCGATCCGAAGGTCCGGCGGACGGCCCACCGCACCATCGTGCCCATCCGGAGCAGACGGCCCGCGTAGGCGGCCAGGAGCACGACGAACGTCGCGGTACCGGCCAGGACCCCGTCGGAGGCGTCACCGATCGTGCGGCTGACCGTGACGCCGGCTCCCACGCCGAGCGCGAGCAGCAGCAGCAGGAGCGCGACGATGCGGCGGCTCGACAACCAGCCCTCGACCGTCTCGGCCTGACGGGCGACGAAGTACGGCAGGCCGTGGTCGTCGAACCACTGCTCGAGACGACGGACGTCGGTCACGGGCGGAGCCGGACCGGAAGCTCCTCGACCCCGAACACGAAGCTGAGCTGCCGGAAGCTGAGCTCCGACTCGGGGACCTCGAGCGCGAGCTCGGGGAATCGTCGGAGCAGCATCGGGAAGACGATCCGCAGCTCCATGCGGGCCAGCTCGGCACCGATGCAGCGGTGGATCCCGTGGCCGAACGCGAGGTGGCCGCTCGTCGGGACGCGGTACGGGTCGAAGACCTCGGGGTCGTCGCCCGCCGCCGCGGGGTCTCGGTTGGCTCCCGTGAGCGAGGCCAGGATGACGTCACCGGCCTTGACCTGCGTGCCGAAGAGCTCCATGTCGCGCTTCGCAAAACGCGGGAACGCGACCTGCACGACCGCGAGATAGCGCAACAGCTCCTCGACGACCCGGTCGACGTCCTCGGGCGACCCCTCGCGCACGAGCTTGGCGTACGCCGGGTCGCGCTGGAGCACGATCGTGCCGAGCGCGATCATGCCGGCCGTGGTCTCGAAGCCGCCCGTGAAGACCCCGTCGGCAAGGCCCGCGAGGTCGACGTCGGAGATCGCGTCACCCTCGTCGCGCAGGATCTGGCCGATCAGGCCGGGACCGGGCTCGATGCGCTGGCGGGCCACGGCGTCGAACAGGAACTCGCGCTGTGCCGAGACGGCGCCGAAGGCCGCCGCGGCACCGTTGGTGGCGTCGAAGCGCGCGCTGCCCAGGCCCGCGAACGTCTCACGATCGTCGTAGTCGAGACCCAGCAGGTCGCAGATCGTCTGGAACGGGATCGGGAACGCGACGTGGTGCGCCAGGTCGGCGACGCCGCCGTTGTCGGCCGCAGCCTGCTCGAGCTCGTCGAGCACGCGCTCGACCCGCGCCTCGATGAGCGGCTCGAGCCGTGCGAGCCGGCGCATCGTGAACTCCGGGGTGATGATCTTGCGCAGGCGCGTGTGCAGCGGCGGATCGGTGAACCCGAGGCCGCCGATGTCGTCGGACGTCGCCGGGCCGTCGCCGGAGAACAGGTGCCGGATGTCGTTGGAGTACTCGTCGCGCGACGTCAGGATCTGACGCGTCTCCTCGTGCCCCGTGACGAGCCAGGCCGTGAAGTCGAACGGCAGGTCGAGGCGGCGCATGGGCTCGGCGGCCCGCCACTGCGCGATCTCCGGCAACGGGTCGGTGCTGTTCCGCTGGAGCGGAATCTTGGTCTCCTCGGGCAGGAACGAGATCGTCGAGAGATCGATCCCCTTCTTGCGGATGCGGCGGACGACCAGCGCTGTCACCCAGCGCTTGACCACCCCCGGCACGCGTACCTGCAGCGTCGACACGACGAGCAACTTACACCGCCGCTGACCTGCACCGGAGACGCCGCACCCCTTGCGCACCGCCCGTTGCAAGGCCACGGTAGGTGCACGGACGCACACGGCGTCCACGAGATGGGGGTATTGGACGATGGCACACGCGGCAGATTCGGGTGAACCACCCACCGAGCTGAAGAGGGTGCTGGGGCCGAAGCTTCTCCTCCTGTTCATCGTCGGCGACATCCTGGGCGCCGGCGTCTACGCCGTCACGGGCCAGATGGCGGGCGTGGTGGGTGGCGTCGTCTGGCTGCCGTTCCTCCTCGCGTTCGTCGTGGCCACGATCACGGCGCTCTCGTACCTGGAGCTGGTCACGAAGTACCCGCAGGCCGCCGGCGCCGCCCTGTACGCCCACAAGGCCTTCGGGGTGCACTTCATCACCTTCATCGTGGCGTTCGCCGTGGTCTGCTCGGGCATCACGAGCGCCTCCACGGCTTCGGCGACGCTGTCGGGCTTCCTGAGCGACGGGCTCCGGCTCAACGGATGGATCTCCGAGGACGGGTTCAGCGACAGCACCATCACGATCGTCGCGATGCTGTTCATGGTGCTCCTCGCGGCCATCAACCTCCGCGGCGTCGGCGAGAGCGTCAAGTTCAACGTCGTGCTCACGCTCGTCGAGGTCGTGGCCCTGACGATCGTCATCGGCGTCGGCTTCTTCGTGATCGCGAGCGGTGACGGCGACCTGAGCCGCATCACGGTCTTCGAGAACCCCGAGGGCAAGAACCTGTTCCTCGCGGTCACGATCGCGACCTCGATCGCCTTCTTCGCGATGGTCGGCTTCGAGGACGCCGTCAACATGGTCGAGGAGACCAAGGAACCGCAGAAGATCTTCCCGCGCACGATGCTGACGGGCCTCGGCATCGCCGTGATCCTCTACATGCTCGTCGCCGTGGCGGTCGTCAGCGTGCTCTCGTCGGACCAGATCAACCAGATCAACGCCGACGGAGACCGGGCGCTGCTGGCGGTCGTCTCGCAGGGTGCCCCGGACTTCCCGATGGACAAGATCTTCCCGTTCCTCGCGGTGTTCGCGGTCGCCAACACGGCCCTGATCAACATGCTGATGGCAAGCCGCCTGATCTACGGCATGGCCAAGCAGAACGTCCTGCCGCGCCAGCTCGGGGCCGTCCTGCCCGGCCGACGCACCCCGTGGACCGCGATCGGCTTCACGACGCTCCTCGCGCTCGGCCTGATCCTCTACGTCCGTCAGGACGCCGAGAGCGACATCGTGCTGAACCTGGCCACGGTCACGTCGTTCCTGCTGCTGTGCGTGTTCGCGGTCGTCAACGTCTCCTGCATCGTGCTGCGCGGCAAGCGTCACGAGCACGTCAAGACGTTCTTCACCTCCCCCGGCCCGATGCCGGTCGTGGGTGCGGTGCTGTGCCTGTACCTGGCGGGACCCTGGGTCGACCGTGACGCAATCGTCTACGAGATCGCCGGCGGCCTCATGGTCATCGGCGTCGTCCTGTGGTTCGTGACCTGGGCCATCAATAAGGCCACGGGTCAGGACGGCTCCAAGTTCGAGGACGTCGAGGCCCTCGAGAAGGACTGACGACACGCTTCACCCTGACGCACGAGGGCCCCGACACCATGTGGTGTCGGGGCCCTCGTCGATCAGGCTGGTGAATCAGCCCTGGTTGTCGAGGCGCTCCTGGGCGGCCGCTGCGTCGGCAGCGTCCTGCTCCGGGGTGCGCTCGCTGCCGTCGGGGTTCAGACCGGCACGCACCCGGCGGCCCGAGACCACGAGGCTGACGATCGCCGTGATGCTCAGGGTGCCGACGATGACGCCAAGGCTGAGCAGCGTCGGGATCTCGTAGACCGGCACGTGCTCGCCACCGTTGATGAACGGCAGCTCGTTCTCGTGCAGCGCGTGCAGCACGAGCTTGACGCCGATGAACGCCAGCAGGAACGCCAGGCCCTGCGACAGGTAGATCAGGCGCTTCAGCAGGTCGCCCAGCAGGAAGTACAGCTGACGCAGACCCATCAGGGCGAACACGTTGGCCGTGAACACCAGGTACGGCTCCTTCGTGAGGCCGTAGATCGCCGGGATCGAGTCGAGCGCGAACAGCAGGTCGGTCGTGCCGAGCGCGATGATCACGAGGAACATCGGCGTGATGGCCCGCTTGCCGTTCTCCTTGACGACGAGCTTGAGCCCGTCCCACTTCTCCGACAGCGTGAAGCGCTTGCGGGCGAACTTCACGACCGCGTTGTCGGCGTCGTCGTCGTGATCGGTGTCGGACACCAGCTTGATCGCGGTGTACAGCAGGAACGCGCCGAACAGGTAGAAGACCCACGAGAAGTTGTTGATCGCCACCGCGCCGAGCGCGATGAAGATGCCGCGGAACACGATCGCGATGATGATGCCGACCAGCAGAGCCTCCTGCTGGTACTTCCTGGGCACCTTGAAGCTCGCCATGATGATCAGGAAGATGAACAGGTTGTCGACCGAGAGGCTGTACTCAGTGAGCCAGCCGGCGAAGAACTGCAGACCGTAGTCCTCGTTCTTTCCGGGGCCGTCGTGGAAGTAGATGACCCACAGACCGAAGGCGATCGCCATCGACACGTAGATGCTGAGGTAGATCGAGCACTCCTTGATGGAGGGCTCGTGCGGCTTACGCGCGACGACGATGATGTCGAACAGGAGCACGGCGATCGTGACGCCGATCGTGATGCTCCACTCGAGCGTGGACACGTTCAAGGTGGGTTCCTCCGGTTGATCTGACCGGAGGTCTCTTCCGCCGCCTGGTCAAGGCGACCCACGTGACCGGATCGCGAGGATGCGATCGTGCTGGCGAGCACGTGGCGAAAGGAATACTCCCCTCCGCGGAGAAGTCTGACAGGCCCGGCCGAACGCGTCGAATCGACCGCGCGGCCGAGCCCGTCACACCCCGGTGGAGGTCAGGGCGTCGTGACCTCGTCGATCGCCCCGGTGGCCACGTCGAAGACGAAGCCACGGATGTGCTCCTTCTTCGGCACGAAGGGGTTGGCCCGGATGCGGTTGACGCCCTGCACGACGTCGGCGGCGGCGTCGGGGAACGCCTCGGCGGACCAGCTGGGACGGATGCCGGTCTCGGACTCGATGCCCTGACGGAACTCATCGTCCTTGAACGTGACCATGCCGCAGTCGGTGTGGTGCAGCAGGACGATCTCCTCCGTGCCGAGGAGCCGCTGGCTGATCGCGAGGGAGCGCAGCGCGTCCTCGGTCACGACACCGCCGGCATTGCGGATGACGTGGGCGTCGCCCTCGGCGATGCCCAGGATCTTCGCCGGGTCGAGGCGTGCGTCCATGCACGCGACGACGGCGACCTTGCGGGCTGGCGGCAGGGGCAATGGCCCCTCGAAGCCCTGCTGGTAGGCCTTGTTGGCCTCGACGAGCTCATCGGTGACGGTCATGGTTCCTCCGGGAGACGATGGTGGGTGGTCCCCTCCACCGTGCCCCGCTCGACGCGCCCCGGACGGGCGTGTCACGTGGCGAGACCGCCCGCCAGAACCGCCCAGGGCTGCTACGCGTCGGCCGCCAGCATGCCGCGCAGCTCGCGCTTGAGGTCGCCGATCTCGTCGCGCAGTCGCGCCGCGACCTCGAACTGCAGCTCGGCGGCCGCCGCGTGCATCTGCTCGCTCAGCGACTCGATCAGCGCCGCGAGGTCGGCCGACGGGAGGTCGGCGAGGGACGCGGTGTGCTCCCCCAGCGGAACCGCGGCTCCCTTGCGACGGTGGTCGCCCGTGGCCGCGAGCAGCTGGGTCGTGTCGGCGTCCTCGCGGGCCAGCATGTCGGTGATGTCGCCGATCTTCTTGCGCAGCGGTTGGGGGTCGACCCCGTGCTCGAGGTTGTAGGCGACCTGCTTCTCGCGGCGTCGGTTGGTCTCGTCGATCGCCTGCGCCATGGAGTCGGTGATGCGGTCGGCGTACATGATGACCTGACCCGAGACGTTGCGGGCCGCGCGACCGATCGTCTGGATCAGCGATCGCGCTGACCGCAGGAAGCCCTCCTTGTCGGCGTCGAGGATCGCCACGAGACTGACCTCCGGCAGGTCGAGGCCCTCGCGGAGCAGGTTGATGCCGACCAGGACGTCGTACTCGCCCATGCGCAGCTCGCGCAGCAGCTCGACGCGGCGCAGCGTGTCGATCTCGCTGTGCAGGTAGCGCGTGCGGATGCCGGCCTCGACGAGGTAGTCGGTGAGGTCCTCCGACATCTTCTTCGTGAGGGTCGTGACGAGCACACGTTCGCGCTTCTCGACGCGCTCGCGGATCTGGCCGATGAGGTCGTCGATCTGGCCCTTGGTCGGCTTGACCACGACCTCGGGGTCGATGAGCCCCGTCGGCCGGATGATCTGCTCGACGAACTCGCCCTTGGCCTGCTCCATCTCGTACGTGCCGGGGGTGGCCGACAGGTACACGGTCTGGTCGGTGCGCTCGAGGAACTCGGCCCACGTGAGCGGACGGTTGTCCATCGCGCTCGGGAGTCGGAAGCCGTGCTCGACGAGCGTGCGCTTGCGCGACATGTCGCCCTCGTACATCGCCCCGATCTGCGGCACCGTGACGTGCGACTCGTCGAGCACCAGGACGAAGTCCTCGGGGAAGTAGTCGAGCAGGCAGTTGCCCGGGCTGCCCGGCTCGCGGGCGTCCATGTGGCGGGAGTAGTTCTCGATGCCGTTGCACGTGCCGATCTGCTGCATCATCTCGAGGTCGTACGTCGTGCGCATGCGAAGCCGCTGGGCCTCCAGGAGCTTGCCCTCGGCGTCGAGCTCGGCCAGGCGCTCGTCGAGCTCGGTCTGGATCGTGCCCATCGCGCGCTGCATCGTGCTGGAACCGACCGCGTAGTGCGTGGCGGCGCCGACGTACAGCTGCTGGTCCTCGCTGAGCACCTCGCCCGTGAGCGGGTGCAGCGTCATGAGCCGCTCGATCTCGTCGCCGAAGAACTCGACCCGGACCGCGAGCTCCTGGTAGACGGGGAAGATGTCGACCGTGTCGCCCTTGACCCGGAACGTGCCGCGGGTGGAGGCGACGTCGTTGCGGACGTACTGCGCCTGGACGAGGGTGCGCAGCAGCTGCTCGCGCGGCATCTCCTCACCGACCGTGAAGCCGATCATGCGGTCGAGGTACTCCTGCGCCGAGCCGAGGCCGTAGATGCACGAGACCGTGGCGACCACGATGACGTCGCGCCGCGTGAGCAGCGACCACGTGGCCGAGTGGCGCAGGCGCTCGACCTCCTCGTTGATCGAGGAGTCCTTCTCGATGTAGGTGTCGGTCTGCGGGAGGTACGCCTCGGGCTGGTAGTAGTCGTAGTACGAGACGAAGTACTCGACGGCGTTCTCGGGGAAGTACTCGCGCAGCTCGTTGGCGAACTGGGCGGCGAGCGTCTTGTTGGGCAGCATCACGAGCATCGGACGCTGCAGCTTCTCGGCCAGCCAGGCGACCGTGGCGGTCTTGCCCGTGCCGGTGGCGCCGAGCAGCACGTTGTGCCGCTCGCCCTCGGCGATGCGCTTCTCGAGCGCGGCGATCGCCGTGGGCTGGTCGCCGGCGGGCTGGTAGTCGGAGACGACCTTGAACGGGGCGACTTGGCGACTGAGCTCGGACGTGGGCCTCATGCTCATGAGCCTACGGCCGGGCACCGACAGGAGCAGTACGGACGGAGTCGGCCCGACGGGGTGACTCCCGACATCGTTAGGGTGACTCGCATGGGTGTGGACGAGAGGCGTGCCGCGCGTCGGCGCGAGATCATCGCCGCGACTCGGGCCCTGTTCGACGAACGCGGCGTCCGCGACGCCCAGATCGAGGACATCGCACGCGCCGTCGGCATCAACCGGGCGATCATCTACCGCCACTTCACGAGCAAGGAAGAGCTCTTCGCGGTCACGCTGGTCGAGTACCTCCACGAGCTGGAGGCGGCTCTCACCGCCGTCGTCGACCCCACGGCCACGCCCCGGCGGCGCCTCGCGGCGATCGTGGGTGCGTTCTTCGACTACGGCGTCGCGCACCCGGCCTTCGTCGACTGCGCGCAGACCCTGCTGCGGCGCCGCGGCAGCGAGCTCCAGCAGGAGGTCGGCGATGCCGTGCTGATCGAGCTGGGCACCGCGATCAGCGCGTGCCTCGCGCACGTCGTCGCGACCCTGGACGACGGAACCAGCGCCGGGGAGTTCCGCGTGACCGACCCCTCCCTCGTGGCCAACGTGCTGTACGCGCAGGGCCTCGGCGCGCTGAACCTCGCGCACCTCCAGTGGTCGATCCGTGAGCACAACACGGGAATGCCCGTCGTCGACGACGTCGCGTCCGACACGCTCCGCACGCTGCTCGTGCACGGCGCCCTGGCCATGGCCACCGGCGCGACCCCGCGCCCCGCCTGACGCATCCCAGCGCCTGGACCGAGGTGGGCCCGATGCATGAGGGCTGCCCCAGCAACCACGATGCATCATCCTCGGTCACCCGACCGGCCGCGGCCCGGCCGCTCGCTGGTCCATACCGCTTGTCACCCACCCCGGAACACAGAAACCCCCGGGACAGCCTGACGGCCGAACCCGGGGGCTCCGTACTTCGAGAAAGTCTCAGCTCTCCAGGATCGCGACGACGCCCTGGCCGCCCGCGGCGCAGATCGAGATCAGGCCGCGCTTGCCCGGGCCGGCCTCGTGCAGGAGCTTGGCGAGGTTGGCGACGATGCGGCCACCCGTCGCGGCGAAGGGGTGCGCCGCGGCGAGCGACGAGCCCTTCACGTTGAGCTTGGTGCGGTCGATCGAGCCGAGCGGCACGTCGAGGCCGAGCTTGTCCTGGCAGAACTCCGGCGACTCCCACGCGGCGAGCGTCGAGAGCACCTGGCCGGCGAAGGCCTCGTGGATCTCGTAGAAGTCGAAGTCCTGCAGCGTCAGGCCGTTGCGCGCGAGCATGCGCGGCACGGCGTACGCGGGAGCCATCAGCAGGCCCTCGGCTCCGCTGACGTAGTCGACCGCGGCGGTCTCGTAGTCGACGAAGTACGCCTGGACGTCCCAGCCGCGCTTGGCGGCCTCGTCCTCGGACGCGAGCAGCGCGACCGACGCGCCGTCGGACAGCGGCGTGGAGTTGCCGGCCGTCATGGTGGCCTCGTCGCCGAGGTTGCGGCCGAACACGGGCTTGAGCTTCGCGAGCTTCTCGACCGTGGAGTCGGGACGCAGGTGGTTGTCCTTCGCGACGCCGTTGAACGGCGTGACGAGATCGTCCTGCCAGCCCTCGTCCCAGGCCTTGGCGAGGTTCTGGTGCGACGCGGCGGCGAGCTCGTCCTGCGCCTCACGGGTGATCTTCCAGGCGTGGGTCGTGATGGCCTGGTGGTCGCCCATCGACAGGCCTGTGCGCGGCTCGGCGTTGCGCGGCTGATCGGGTGCGAGGTACGACGGACGGATCTTGGTCAGCAGCTTGACGAGACCCTTCTTGTCGCCCTTGGCCGAGAGCTGGTTGGCCTCGATCAGGATCTTGCGCAGCTTGTCGTTGACCGCGAGCGGCGCGTCCGACGTGGTGTCGGTGCCACCGGCGATGCCGCTCTCGATCTTGCCGAGCGCGATCTTGTCGGCGACGATGAACGCGGCCTGCAGGCCCGTGCCGCAGGCCTGCTGCAGGTCGGTGGCGGGCGTCTCGGGCGACAGCTTCGAGCCGAGGACGGTCTCGCGCGTCAGGTTGAAGTCGCGGGCGTGCTTGAGCACGGCGCCGGCGACGACCTCACCGATGCGCTCGCCCTCGAGGCCGAAGCGCTCGACGAGACCGTCGAGGGCTGCCGTGAGCATGTCCTGGTTCGAGACGTTGGTGTAGACGGTGTTGCTCCGCGCGAACGGGATGCGGTTGCCGCCGATGACCGCGACGCGGCGCACGCGCTGGGCGTCGTCGGACGCAGCGGGGGCCGACGTGGTGGCCGCCTCGGTCACCGAGGCCGGCTTCGCCGGGGCCTTGGTGGCCGTCGCCTTCTTGGCGGGGGTGGCCTTCTTGGCGGGGGCCTTCTTCGCGGGCGTGGTGCCTGCCATGGCGGGACTCCTCGAAAGTGTCGATGATGGTCACGGAACGTGACGTGTGCCTCGTCGCGCCGGAGTGGACCGGCACTGTCACACGAGGTTACAGTCAGGTGTCGGATTCAGATACCACCGGTATTCGAGAGATAGGACACACCCCGTGAGCGATCGCTACCAAGATCTTGCGCACAACCCCGTCGGCAAGTTCCTGGTCAAGAACCTGGGCCTGCCGAATCCGCCCTACCTCGACCGCTACACGGGTGGCCCGTTGGTCAAGGGCAGCGTGCTCACGGGCAGCGCCGCCGGCGGCCCGGTCAGCAAGGCCGTGGCCGCGGCCCTCAAGGCCTACGGCATCGACTCCACCGGAGTCCGGGCCGACGGCAAGAAGTACAAGGGCCTCGTCTTCGACGCCACGGGCATCGACTCCGCCGCCCGCCTCGTCGCGCTCCAGGAGTTCTTCACTCCCGTCCTGCGCCAGGTGGCCTCCAGCGGCCGCGTCGTCGTGATCGGCTCGGCCCCCGAGGAGGCCGCCTCCGAGAGCGCGGCCATCGCGCAGCGCGCGCTCGAGGGCTTCACGCGCTCGCTCGGCAAGGAGATCGGTGGCGGCTCGACCGTCAACCTGGTCTACGTCTCCGCCGGCGCCGAGAAGACCCTGGGCTCCACGCTCGGCTTCCTCCTCTCACCCAAGTCCGCCTACGTCTCGGGCCAGGTCGTCCGCCTCGGCACGACGGGCATCACCCAGGCACCGGCCGTCAAGGACGTCACGAAGCCGCTCGCCGGCAAGGTCGCCCTCGTGACGGGCGCCTCGCGCGGTCTGGGCGAGGCCGACATGCGCACGCTCGCCCGTGACGGCGCGACCGTCATCGGCCTCGACGTCCCGCCGCTCGCCGACGACCTCAAGGCGCTCGCGGAGGAGCTCGGCGGCGGCTACATCGTCGGCGACATCACCTCGCCCGACGCGCCCGCAGAGATCGCCGAGTACATCCAGAAGCACCACGGCGCGGTCGACATCATCGTCCACAACGCCGGCATCACGCGCGACAAGCGCCTGCGGAACATGAAGCCCGAGAACTGGCAGCTCGTCGTCGAGATCTCGGTCGGC
Organism: Actinomycetes bacterium; assembly: GCA_023252095.1. Lineage (GTDB taxonomy): Bacteria > Actinomycetota > Actinomycetes > Propionibacteriales > Nocardioidaceae > Aeromicrobium. The sequence goes on from JAHEXN010000033.1 coordinate 13,731, forward strand.
GCTCCCCAGCGCATCACCGACCAGCTCCTCGAGCAGGGCCTCATCAACGAGGGCGGCACGATCATCGGCATCGCCTCGATCGCGGGCATCGCCGGCAACAACGGCCAGACGAACTACGCCTCGGCCAAGGCCGGCGTGATCGGCTGGATCCAGTCGCTCTCGAAGCGCGTCGCCGACCGTGGCATCACGGCCAACGTCATCGCGCCCGGGTTCATGGAGACCGAGATGGTCAAGACCATCCCGCTCGGCATCCGCGAGGCGGGCCGTCGCATGAACTCGATGTCGCAGGGCGGTCTGCCCGTCGACGTCGCCGAGACGATCGCCTGGCTCGCGAGCCCCGGTTCGGCCACGGTCAGCGGCAACGTCATCGGCGTCAACGGCCAGATGCTGATCGGCGCGTCCTGAGATGGTGACCCGCACCTTCTCGAAGGCGCCCTCCACCGCCCCGCTGATGCTCAAGGCCGCGCTGCCCGCGATCCCGGGCGTCGGGTCCCTGCCCGGCGTCAAGCACGCCTCCGGCGGTGCGCCTGATCTCGTCCTGCAGCGCACCGGCGTCACGACCGACCCGGCTCACCTCGAGCGCTACCGCGAGGTCTGCGGCTTCGGTCGTGGCGAGACCCTTCCGGCGACGTACCCCCACATGGCGGCGTTCGCGCTCCACATGTCGCTCATGACCGACACGGTGTTCCCGTTCGCCCCGATGGGTCTGGTGCACCTGCGCAACGCGATCACGCAGCACCGTCCGATCACGCCCGACGAGGCGTTCGACGTCTCGGTGCGCGCGGCCGACCTGCGTCCGCACCCCAAGGGGCGCCTGATCGACCTGATCACCGACGTCACGATCGACGGCGAGGTCGTCTGGAACGAGGTCACGACCCTGTTCGCGCGGGGTCGCGGCGGCGATGCTGAATCCACCCCCGCGCCGCTGGAGGGCGTCGAGGCCCCCTCGGGCGTCGTGCACTGGAAGCTCGCGGGCAACCTGGGCCGCCGCTACGGTGCGGTGTCGGGAGATCGCAACCCGATTCACCTGTACCCGCTCACGGCCAAGGCCTTCGGGTTCCCGACCAACATCGCGCACGGCATGTGGACCAAGGCCCACGCCCTCGCGGCGCTGGCCAACCGCCTGCCGGACGCGTTCCGCGTCGACGTCGAGTTCAAGAAGCCGATCCTGCTGCCGACCACCGTGGTGTTCGGCTCGCGGGAGTCCGGCGGCGTGATCGACCTCGGTGTCGTGGGTGCGCGCAAGCCCGTCACGCACATGGTCGGTCGGGTCACGCCGCTCGGCTGAAACGAGCGTGTAACCGGGCGTCACATGTGTCGTTGATCACGGCGACACCGGAGGTCCTGTGATGCGTCTCTTGACGGCTGCTGCCCTGACGGCCGCCGCCCTCGTCGCCCCCGTGGCGGCGACGGCGGCTCCCGCGAACCCACCCTCGGCAGCGGCGTCGGTCGCCCCCGGGTCGGTCACGCCGACCGACTCGGGCTGGGAGCCGCGCCCCGAGGAGTACCCCTCGACCGTCGTCGAGACCGATCTCGAGATCCCCACGTCCGACGGCACGGTGCTGCTCGCCGAGCTGAAGCGTCCCGTGGACGCCGACGGGACGGTCGTCGAGGGCCCGCTCCCGGTCGTCGTGACGATCACGGCCTACAGCAAGACCGCGATCGGAAGCCCCGCCGGCGCGGTGATCGCCGGCGCCGGTCCCGACTACCTCGTGCAACGCGGGTACGTCCAGCTGACGGTCGACGCGCGGGGCACCGGCGGCTCCGCCGGCACGTGGCAGGTCTTCGGCGAGCGTGAGCAGCTCGACTCCAAGGAGATCGTCGAGTGGGCAGCCCAGCAGCCGTGGAGCGACGGCTCCGTGGCGATGTCCGGCCCGTCCTACATGGGCATCAGCCAGCTGTTCGCGGCCGGCCTGCAGCCCGAGGGGCTCAAGGCGATCTTCCCCCAGGTGCCCACCGCCGAGGTGTACCGCGACATCGTGGCCTCCGGCGGACAGCTCGACACGGGCTTCATGCCGCTGTGGCTCGGTCTGGTCAACCTGACGGGTCTGATCCCGTCGACGTCACCCCAGGCGGTCGAGAACCTCCTGACCCATCTGGTCGGCAATGGCGCGTCGTCGATCCAGCTGCTGCTCGAGGCGGCGTTGGGCGGCCCTCAGGCGTACGACGGTGAGTTCTACGAGTCGCGGAGCACGATCACGAACTCGGTGCCGAACATCGAGGTCCCGACGTTCCTGATCGGCGGCGAGTACGACCTGTTCCAGCGCGGGACGCCCCTGGTGTACCAGGCGCTGCGTGAGCGCGGCGTGCCCGTCAAGATGATCCTCGGTCCGTGGGACCACCTCCAGGGCTCCAGCGGCCAAGGGATCCCGGACGCTGGCCTCGGGACCTTGAGCGAGCTCCAGCTCCGGTGGTTCGACCACTACGTCAAGGGGCTGCCCGACCCGGCGCTCGACTCGGACCTGCCGAGCTTCTCCTACTACGAGCTCGGCTCTGGCGAGTGGCAGTACCGCGACTCCTACCTGAGCGACCAGTCCGCGGCGTCGTTCAAGCTGTCCGGCAGCTCGACCACGCTGGGCGGCGCGACGGGCCAGCTCACGCAGGGCGAGGTCGTCGCGGGTTCGTCGCAGATCCTCCCGATCCCGGTCGCAGGACTCTGCTCGCGCAGCACCTCGCAGTGGACCGCGGGCGTGCTGAACCTGATCGGCGCCTGGGAGGCCTGCAACCAGAACGCCGCGCTCAACGACGCGACCGGCGTCGTGTTCGAGACCGCCCCGCTCACGAGCGACCTGAGCATCCTCGGCCCGATCAACGCGCGGCTCTACACCTCCAGCACGACGGGCGACGGGATGCTCTCGGTCAGCGTCTCGCGCGTGACCCCGGACGGCGTCGTCGATCGGCTCACGGGCGGGTGGCAGGTCATCTCCCTGGCCGAGCTCGACGAGTCGAAGTCCGTCACGCTCGACGGCGAGATCATCCAGCCGTGGCACCCGTTCACCGCGGAGTCGCGCCGTGTGCTCGACCCCGGCGAGGTCGTGCCGGTCGACGTCGAGGTCTTCCCGACCGGCGCGGTCGTCAACGAGGGCGAGCGTCTGCGAATCTCCGTGCAGTCGTTCGACACGCCCCACCTGCTGTCGCCGCTCACGAACCTCGCAGGCCAGCTCGGGGTCATCACGATCCACAATGACGCCGAGCACCCGTCGCGCCTCACGCTGCCGACCCTCGGCACGTCGGGGGCCGAGAACGCCGAAGCCGAGGCGGCCGTGCTCGAGGACGTGCGGTCAGCGCTCGAGTCGGCCGATGCTGCCTCGACGGTCGGGGCCGGCGCGGGCTACGACGGTGGCGAGGTCACCGACTCTCCCGAGGGTGACACGAGCGAGTCGTTCGTGCCCGGGTACGCCGAGACCGCCGCGGCGACCGGCTCCGACACCTCGGCCAGGCTGCCGCTCACGTCCCTGTTGCTCGTGCTCGCGGCGGCGATGGCCGCCGCCACAGTCGTGCGTCACCGGATCATCGCGCGCAAGAAGGGCGAGCGGGCCCACGGCTGATTGGTACATGCGTACAAGAAAATCCGTCGCAGGCCGTGACTGTCGTCACAGTGCGGCGTTGAACGGGATGTGAATCCTCTCCCCCGCCGACTTCGTGTCGTCTCCGCGCTCGTCCTGCTGGTGCCGCTGCTCGTCGCGACGACCGCGACGTCCGCGGTCGCTGACACCGTCACCCAGGAGGAGCGGGTCACCGTCTCCGACGGCGTGCAGCTCCAGACGACCCTCACGAGTCAGGGCCCCATCACGGCCCGGCCCACGGTCATCGAGTTCAGCCCCTACGGGCCCGGCTCGGCGACGTTCATGCCCGACGCGAACTACAACCACCTCCTGGTGCAGCTGCGAGGCACGGGAGCCAGCTCCGGCGGCTTCGACGCCCTCGGTCCACGCAGCCAGCAGGACGTGTCCGAGGTCCTGCAGTGGGCTTGCGGCCAGCCCTGGAGCAACGGGCGCCTCGGCATCCACGGATTCTCCGCCAGCGCGATCATGATCTACAACTCGATGCACCTCGAGCTGCCTTGCGTCGACACCGCCACGCTGCGGTCCGGCACGTTCGAGCTCTACCGCGACCTCCTCGTGCCCGGCGGCGTGAGCAACATCGTCCCCGGCGCCGCCGTGATCCTCGGCATCGGTGCCCTGGCGTTGGCCCAGGGTCCCAATCGGCTGGCCAACGACCCGGTCGGGTCGATCGACGCGGTCCGCGGCCTGCTCGACAGCGGACTCCAGGCCGGCTTCCTGCACCCGACGCTCGACTCCTTCTGGCAGGAGCGCGGGTTCCGCGGGGATGCCAACGACCTGCCGATCCTCGCGATCAACGGCATCTTCGACGTCGAGTCCCGCGGCGCGTTCCAGGGCTACCAGGAGCTGCGCGACAACGGGTCCCACCTGTTGCTCGCCGGAGGCCACGACGGCTTCCCGGCGGGTACCGACAACGGCCAGG
>JAHEXN010000277.1 GCA_023252095.1 Actinomycetes bacterium
GCGAACCGCCACCCGGCGTTGTCGCTGTCGAACGTGATGAGCTCCGCGCACGGGCCGAGGAGCGGCGCGGCCTGCGCCGGGGTCGGGACGACCACGAGGAAGGCGGCCAGGAGCGTCGCTGACAGCAGGCTGACCAGACGGGACGTAGCGTGGAGCATGATTTCCTCACGTGGACCGGCCCGGGAACAGGCACGGCGGAGCAGGGCGGACGTCACGCCATCCAACGGGGCCGATCGCCCCCCAGGCAGGTCACGGGCCGGACTTCACCCGGTCGTTCACCCGTCGATGCGGCGGCGCAGGACCGTCATCCCGCGCAGGGGCAGGAGCGCGGCCAGCGCCACCACGAGGCCGACGCCGAAGAGCGCGGTGTAGTTCTGCGAGCTGCCCCCGACGAGGTCGCCGTCACCGATCAGCAGCACCAACGGCGCGAGGGCCGGGGCGAGCGACTGGGGGAGGGTGCGGGCCGCGTTGAACAGGCCCAGCAGCTGGCCGGCCGCGCGGGAGGGCACGGCGCGCAGCACGAGGGCGAGGTCGACGGCGTAGTAGCAGCCGATCCCGACGCCGAGCAGCAGCGAGGCCGCGACGTAGGCACCGACCGAGGTTCCGGTGGCCTTGACCACGAGGGCGGCGACCAGCAGCAGGCACGCGCCCACGACGTACGGGCCGTAGGCGCCCTGACGTCCGGCGAGCCGCCCGGCGAGCACGGACGCGAGCGCGCTGACCGCCGCGGCGATCGAGGCAGTGGCGGCGACCCAGGTGGCCGCGCTCGACTCGGTCAGGCCCACGCGGCGCATCAGGTAGAAGAGGCCGTACGACGCCGCGAACGCGTACGCGAGCTGCATGAGGAACCGCTGGGCCCAGACCCGCCAGTACTGGCCCGCGTCCGCCGGCGTGTCCCACCACCGGTGCCGCGGGACGACCGCAGGCGCGGCGACGGGTTCGGCGCGGGACAGTCGCCGGGTCGCCCAGACCGCGACCGGGATCGCGATCAGCGCCATCGGGAGCATGAGGGTCACGGGGTCCTTGGGCAGGAGCGCGGCCAGGCCCGTGGAGACGACGACCGCCCCCACGGCCGACGCGCCGAACCATCCCGAGACCCGCCCGCGGTCGAGCTCGGGCACGACGTCGGACATCGAGGCGTACAGGACCGCGAAGGTCGCGTTGTACGCCACCTGCGCCAGGCACCAGGCCGCGACGAGCGCCGGCAGGGTCGGCGCGGCCACGACGAGCCCGATCGCGACAGCCCCCGTGCTGACCCCCGCCACGACGAAGACCGAACGGCCCTGGCCCCGACGGCGTCGGCGGTCGCTCCAGCGCCCGAAACCGATGTTGGCGATCATCGCCGCGAGGGCACCCGGCGCCAGGACGATCGAGAGCGCCGCCTCGGAGCTCAGGTCGAGATCCATCGATCGCACCCGCACCGCCAGCCCGAGCACGACCGGCACCGTGAGCGCACCCAGGGTCACGAGCTCGGTCAGCACGATCGCCAGGACGATGCCGGGGCTGGTGCGCGCCGGCGGATCGGGTGGGGCGTTCACCGGTCGGCCGGCCCGTCGGGGCGGCCCTCCAGGAGGCCCATCGCGTGGGCGGCGACCACGGCCTCGCGACGACTGCTGACGCCGAGCTTGCCGTAGACCGACCGGAGCTGGGTCTTGACGGTGTTGACCGACACGAACAGGGCCTTCGCGATGCGCTCGTTGGTGCCGTGGTCGACGAGGGCCTGCAGCACGGCTCGTTCGCGGTCGCTGAGCCGCACGAGCTCGACGGTCTCGGGCACGAGCGCGTGGATGCCGCGCTCGTCGAGCGTGCGCAGGAGCGCGACGGCCGTGGGCGCGTGCTCGGTCAGGGCCTCGACGTCGGCGCGGGGCACCGTGGCCAGGGCCATGGGGAACTGCGTCCAGTGGGCCGCGGACGCTGCCTTCTCCAGCATCTCGCCCGCAAGTGGTGCGTCGCCGAGACGTCGGTGCGCCACGACCGACACCAGCGCGAGGCGGAGCCGGTCGCGCTCGCTCGCGGAGGACTCGTCGACTGCGGACACGAGGCGGAGGGCCTCGTGCGGGTCGCCGGACACGACCTCGACCAGCGCCCGGAAGGCCTGCACGGCTGGCACTGCGGGTAGTCCGTCGGTCTCGGTCCGGGCCTGCGCGGGGCGACCCGCCGCGAGCAGGGCGTCGGCCGACAGGAGCGTCATGGTCGTGGTGTGGAGCCCGCCGGCCGCCGAGGTCGCCGGGTAGATGTCGCGCACCTCCGCCAGCGCTCGCCGCGCGCCGCTGACGTCGCCGCCAGCCAGGCGACGCCCCACGATGGCCGAGACCAGGAAGGGCCACATCTCGTCGCGGACGTACGAGTCGCCCAGGTCCTCCCAGACCCGGTCGAACGCCTCCAGATCGGCGGAGTCGAGCGCGAGGAGCAGACGAGCCGCCTGCTCCGTGACATCGGTGAAGGCACCCGCCACGCCATGCGGCGACGCCTCCTGCTGGGCGCGCTCGAGCCACCACTGCGCCTCGGAGGTCCTGCCGTCAGTCGCCCGGAGGACGGCGGTCTTGAGCGCGAGGTCGCGCGCCACGAACGGCAGGTCGGCTCGGGCCCGCAGCTGCCAGCCCTTCTGGTACATCCGGCTCGCCGCGACGCTGTCGCCCGCGAGGTGGCACGAGAGTCCGGCGTGGAGGTACCAGAACGGCGTGGCCGACGCCGTCGGCCCGAGGTCGGCGGTGCGGCAGGCGTCGGCGAGTCGTTCGGCGCTCAGGGCGATCCGTCGCGCTTCGGCGAGGTGCCCGTGGACGCGGCGGCCGATCATGGCCACGACGGTGCGCCGCAGCGCCGTAATACCAGCCTCCTCACTGGCCAGCTGGGTCAGCGGCGACCGTGGTCGGATCCGGCTGAAGGGCACCGTGCCGACCGGCAGCCGGCCGAGGTACTCGGCCCGCAGCGCGAGGCCGGCGTGCTTGCGCAGCGCGGCCTCCGGGGCGTCGAGGACGACCTGCTGCACCAGGGCGCGGTGGCCGCCGAACACGAGCTCGGGCCACCACCGGTCGTGGATGCGCGCGCACGCCGCCCAGTCCTGGCGAGCCGCCGCGACACCGAGGCCGCAGTCGCCCGTGCCCAGTCGCTCACGGCCGCGGGACACGATCGCTTGTGCTGCCTCCACGTCGGCCGGGAGGCTGTCGCGCACGACCTGGGCCAGCGCAGGGACGAGCTCGAGCGCCTCGCCCGTGTGGTCGGTCCGCAACACGGCGAGGTCGAGGAGCTCGTCGAGCACGGCGGCGTCGAGGCCCGGCAGCGCGCCGCGTTCTTCGGGGTGGAGGCGCTCGGCGGCCACGAGGGTCGTGAGCGTGGGCAGCCAGCGACTCGGAACGTGCGGCCACCACCGGCGCCGCAGCTGCGCCGTGACCTCCGCCGGCATCGAGGTCGTCCGCGTCGGGCCGACCAGCGCGACGAGCGAGGGCCACCCGCCGACGGTGTCGAGGGCCGCGTCAGGTCCGCCGGGGCTCGTGCCGAGCAGGTCGGTCGGCGGCACCACGGAGCTCGTGCGGTGGATCTCCCACGTGGGTCGCGGAGCATGGCCCAGAACGACGAGCGGCGGGTGGCCGAGCTCGGCCGACAGGCGAGCCGCCTCCTGGGGTCCGACGACGCCCTCGGGATCGTCGACCACCACGACGGAACCCGGTGGGGTCCCGCGCTCGACGGTGACAGGCGGGGTCACGACGACCGACGTCAGCCCCAGCTCCTCGACCACCGAACGCAACAGCCCGCCGAGGCCGAACCCGGGAGGCGCGAAGGCGTAGACCGGGACGCCTGCGGTGACCACGCCGCGCAGACGAGAGCGCGCTCCGGCGAGCGGGTCGTCGTCGTGCTGGTCGTGGATGGGACGTTCCTTCCCCCGGGCCGGATCGGGCAGACGCCGTCACCCGTGGCCGATGCTCACTATAAGGAGCACTCCGGACCGTCCGACGCGTCAACCGGCGGACCCCAAGAATGAGCGTCGCCCCACGTTCTGGAGTTCGCAGGGCGACGCTTCGCTCACGCTATCGCTCGGCGGTCGCGCCCAGGAAGGGCCGGGCGCACATTCACCCCGTTGTTCACCCACGGGTCTGCTGCTGCCTGCGGGCCGAGATCGACCCCCGTGCGTGCGACCCTGACGTCTCGTCACTGCCGAGGAGGTGTCATGTCTGTCCTGACCCTGCGCCGTCGACTCGTTGCCGCGTTCGTCGCGGGCCTCGTCATCGCGCTCGCAGCGCCAGTCGAGACCTCGGCCGCGCCCACAGCCGCGGCACTGGTCCCGTCCGCGTCATGTTTCCTGGCGCTGGCGCCTGGCACCACGGTCTGAGCGGC
>JAHEXN010000034.1 GCA_023252095.1 Actinomycetes bacterium
GCTCGGCACGGTGCGGTCGCGCATCCACCGTGGTCGCACGCAGCTGCGGGCCGCGCTCTCGCACCGCGCGCCCACGACGGGTCGCACGCGAGTCTGGGGCCCGGTCGGAGTCGGATGACGCATCTCGGTGCCGATGTCGCGGCGTTCGTCGACGGGCAGCTCCCGCCCACGCGGGAGCTGGCCGCCCGTCGTCACCTGGAGGAGTGCGAGCGCTGCCGCGTGCTGGTGGCCGAGCAGGAGCACCTGAAGCGCCGCATGGCACGCACCGCGACCGCCGGCGTGCCGGCCCACCTCGCTGCGGCGCTCAGCGCCGTCCCGTCCGACCCCGGTGAGCCCGACTCGCGAGGCCGTCAGGTCCTGCGCCGCTCGGTGGGCGTCGCGGTCGCGGTCATGGGGTCGTCGGCGGCCGTGCTGCTGCTGGCCTACGTGCTCGCCCCACCGCTGCCCAGCACGGGTGACCCCGTGGGCCCGGACTTCGACGCGTACGTCGCGGAGTTCATGTCGGAGGCCGCGAGCCGGCGCGCCCCGGACGTCGTGGCGGCGTCGACCGCGGTCTCCGCGTCCGCCTCGAGCGACGGCGTGCCCCTGAGTCCCCGCGAGCTCGACGAGCTCGACGCCGACGGGTGGCCGTGCCACGCCACGCTGGCCGGTGACCTGGAACGGATCGACGGGCGTCTGGTGGGTGACGCCGTCGTCGCACTGCGCTACTCCGGGCAGCACGTGCAGCTGCACCTGATCGAGCAGGTCGGTCGCCTCGACGATGATGCTCTCGACGGCTTCCAGCGGCGCACGCTCGCCGACTCCGTCGTCTGGGTCCGCGAGGGCCAGCCCAACGTCGCGACCTGGGAGGCCGACGGCGTGGTCTACACCGTCGTCACCGATGCCTCGGTCGATCGTGTCACCGACGTCGTCGCCCAGCTGCCCTCCACGCCGGACCGCTCGACGGTCGAACGGGTCGAGGACGGCCTGCACCGCATGACCAGCTGGGTCTCGGCGGCGTAGGGGCTACTTGCAGGACGAGCGATGAGGCGTTCGGGCTGCCCGAGGCACCGGATTGCCTCATCCCTGGGTCGTCGATGACCGCCCTCTGCTACGTGGCCTCCGCGTCGAAGGGCGGGCGCTCGCCGGGGCGCAGCGATCGGGGGGCCGAGGTCACGGCGGCCGTGAGCGGGGTACGGCCGGAGGGCTCGTCGAGGAACGTGCGACGCACGGCCTCGCGCGGGTCGAGGTCGCGCAGCTGGAGCCCCGAGAGGTCCTGGCCGATCTCGCGGCCGAGGTCGTCCTTGGCGTTCTCGGCCATCTGCCGCACGGTGCGGACGAAGCCGCCCGCCTGCTTGGCGAGGTCGGGCAGACGCTCGGGACCGAACACGAGCATCGCGACCACCAGGATGACCCCGATCTCCGCCCAGCCCATGCCGAACACGGTGAGGCCTAGAGTCGACCGGCCGGGGTCAGGCCCAGCTGCATGCCGGCCAGACCGCGGGAACGGCCGCTGAGCTGGTCGGCCGCGGCCTGCAGCACGACGGCGGCGGTCGATCCCGGCTTCGAGATCACGATCGGGTGCCCGTCGTCGCCGCCGACGCGCAGCTGCTCGTCGAGCGGCACCTCCGCGAGCAGGGGGACGTCGTGGCCCAGGCGCTCGGCCAGCGTCGATGCGACCTGCTGGCCGCCGCCGCTGCCGAAGATCTCCATCCGCTCACCCGAGGGCAGCGCCAGGTACGACATGTTCTCGATGACGCCCACGACGCGCTGATGCAGCATCGACGCCATCGTGCCGGCCCGCTCGGAGACGGCGGAGGCGGCCTGCTGGGGCGTCGTGACCACGACGACCTCGGCGTTCGACAGGTGCTGGCCCACGCTGATGGCCATGTCGCCGGTTCCGGGCGGCAGGTCGAGCAGGAGGGCATCGATGTCGCCCCAGTAGACGTCGCTCAGCATCTGCACGAGAGCCCGGTCGAGCATCGGACCGCGCCACGCGACGACCTGGTCCCGACGGGGCTTCAGCATGCCGATGCTGATGACCTTGATGTCGGGGGCAGCGATCGCCTCGGGGTGGTTGCCCAGGGAGGTGACGGGCACGGGGACCGGCATGATCATGTCGTCGACCTGGGTGGGCCGGGCGTCGCCCACGCCCATCAGGTCGGGGATCGAGTGACCGTAGATGTCGGCGTCGAGGATGCCCACCTTGAGCCCTCGGAGCGCCATCGCGGCGGCGAGGTTGACCGTGACGGACGACTTGCCGACCCCGCCCTTGCCGGAGGCGATCGCGTAGACGCGGGTCAGGTTGCCGGGCTGCGTGAAGGGGATCTCCTTCTCCGCGGCGCCGCCCTTGAGCATGTTGCGCATGTCGGCGCGCTGCTCGTCGGTCATGACCCCCATGTCGACGTGGACCATGTGCGAGGGAGCGACGCCCGCCACGGCGTTGGTCACGTCGCGCGTCAGCGTGTCCTTGAGCGGACAGCCCGCGACGGTCAGGAGCAGACGCACCGTGATGTCGGTGTCGTCGATCGTGACCGTGTCGACCATGCCGAGCTCGGTGATGGGACGCTTGATCTCGGGGTCGTTGACGCGCGTCAGCGCCTCACGGACCTGCTCCTCGGTGACGACTGCCATGCCTTCCATCGTACGGGGGAGCCCTGCGGGCCCGAGGTGAGTCCAGCCTCAGTCGCGTTTGTCCTTCTTGGACTTGCCCGGCTTGTCGCGTCGCTCGCCCTCCTCGGACGGGTCGAGCGCGTCGACGAGGCCCCGCAGCTCACTGCGCAGGAAGTCGCGGGTGGCCACCTCGCCGAGACCGAGTCGCAGGCTCGCGACCTCGCGCGCGAGGAACTCCATGTCGGCGTGCGACTGGGCGGTCGCGTCGCGGTCCTGCTGCTGCTGGACGCGGTCGCGGGACTCCTGGCGGTTCTGGGCGAGCAGGATCAGGGGAGCCGCGTACGACGCCTGCAGCGACAGGATCAGCGTGAGGAAGATGAACGGGTAAGGGTCCCAGCGGGTGTCCTCGGGGCCGAGCACGTTCCAGGCCAGCCACACGATGATGAAGACCGTCATGCCCGCCAGGAACGTCGCGGTGCCCATGAAGCGGGCGAAGGACTCCGCGAAGCGGCCGAACCGCTCGGTGTCGAAGTCGGCCTTGGGGTGCCAGCCGCGCCGGCGGTCGCGCGGCTGGTCGAGCCGGCTCTGGCGGTCGGCGTCGCGCCGCGACTGCTCAGCCATGACGCACCGCCTCGCTGGACGACTCACGCCAGCCCTCGGGCAGGAGGTGGTCGAGGACATCGTCGATCGTGACCGCGCCCATCAGGTGCTTGGACTCGTCGATGACGGGAAGCGCGACGAGGTTGTACGCCGCGAGCAGGCCCGAGACGTCCGCCAGCGAGGACTCCGGGCGGGGCCACTCGATGTCGTCGTCGACGATCGCGCTGACGAGGGTCGACGGGGGATGGCGCAGCAGCGCCTGCAGGTGCACGACGCCCAGGAAGCGCCCCGTGGGCGTCTCGACCGGCGGCCGGCAGACGTAGACCATCGAGGCGAGCGCGGGGATCAAGTCGGGCTCGCGGACGCGAGCGAGGGCCTCCGCGATCGTGGCGTCGGGCGCGAGGACCACGGGATCGGTCGTCATCATCGAGCCGGCCGTGCCCTCCTCGTACGTCAGGAGCCGGCGCATGTCCTCGGCGTCCTCGGGCTCCATGCGCTGCAGCAGCTGCTCGGCGGTGGCCGGAGGGAGCGAGCCGAGCAGGTCGGCCGCGTCGTCGTCGTTCATCTCGCTGATGACGTCCGAGGCCCGCTCGGGGTCGAGCACGCCGAGGATCTCGACCTGGGCGCGTTCGGGCAGCTCCTCGAGCACGTCGGCGAGACGCTCGTCGCCGAGCTCCGAGGCGATCTCGAGCCGGCGCTTGGGCGTGAGCTCCAGGAGCGCGTTGGCGAGGTCGACCGCGCGCAGGTCGTCCATCGTCGCGAGCAGGTGCTGGGCCCCCTGGGCGGAGTCCTCGTCGGCCAGGCCGATGACGTCAGACCACTCGGGGGTGTGGGTCGCGCCGCGGCGGCCGAAGCGCTTGCCCGACTCCTGCACGGCGACGTGGGTCAGGTGCCAGTCGCGGCGGGCGTCCATCTCCATCGCGAGGTCGAAGACCTCCCCGGAGACGCCGTCGCGGGTCGTGACCTGACGGTCGAACAGCTCGTGCACCGCGAGCGTCTCGTGCTTGCGCTGCTCGAACCGACGCATGTTGACGACGCCGGTCGTGATGATCTGCCCACCGTCGAGCGACGTGACGCGGGTGATCGGCAGGAACACGCGGCGGCGCCCCAGGACCTCGACGACGAGCCCGAGCACGCGCGGGCGGCGTCCGGTGGACCGCACCGTGACGACGACGTCACGCAGCTTGCCCACGCGGTCGCCGGCCGGGTCGAAGACCGGTTGTCCGACGACGCGGGACAGGAAGATGCGTCCGGGCATGCTGCTCACGTCAGCACCCTACCGGCGGGGTCTGGCGTCAGGCCGGAGCCGCGGAGCTGCGCTGGGTGGCCACCGCGCTGACGTGACCCAGGTTCTGCGTCGAGGACGGGCGCGACTCCACGCGGCCCTCGAGCCCGGCGACGAACGTGCCGATCTCGCCGATCGCGGCGCGGGCCTCGGGGACCCACGACGCGGCCGCCTGGAAGACGTGGACCTGGCGGTCCCAGACCGTGAGGTCGCAGGGGACACCGGCCGCCACGAGGCGGTTGGCCATGAGCTCGGCGTCGGCGAGCAGGATCTCGCGCGACCCCACGTGGATCAGCGTCGGCGGCATGTCGGCGAGCGGCATGTTGACGGGGCACGTACGGGTGCCCGAGACGCCGCGACGGGCGTCGAGGTTCTCCGAGACGTCGGTCAGGCGCGAGACGGCACGCAGCGAGAACGTCTGGCAGCGGTGCGCGTTGCGGTGCGCGGCCTTGCCGGCGGGATCGAAGTCGAGCAGGGGGGACAGGGCGACCACCCCAGCGGGTCGGCCGAGGCCGGCGTCCATCGCGGCCCGCGCCACGGCGAAGGCGAGGTAGCCGCCCGCGGAGTCGCCCGCGATCGTGATGTCCTCGATGCGGTGCCCCTGCGCGAGCAGCCAGTGCAGTCCGTCGAGACCGTCGGCGATCGACTCGGTGATGGGCTCGTACGGCATCTGGCGGTAGCCGACGTTGAGGGCCGGGACGCCCGACGCCGACGAGATGCGCGAGACGAGGCGCCGGTGGGTGTTGATGCCGCACGTGAGGAACGCGCCACCGTGCAGGTAGAGGATCGCGCCACCCTCGCCGGGGGTGTCGCAGACGCCGGCGCCCAGGACGAGCTCGCCGCCGCACTGGGGAAGGTCGACGCGGCGCCAGCGGGTGCCCTCGGGGGCGGGGAGCAGGCGGGCGGCCTGCTCGAGGAGATTGGGGGGAAAGACGTCGAACGGGAGCCGCGACCACGCGTCGAGCAGCGGCCGGACCGTGTGCTTGAGCCCGAAGGCCAGCACCTGGGACGACAGACTGGCGCCGGCGCGGAACTGGGCGTCCGCGGCGACGGTGAGGTGCGTGTTCCCCATGGTGTCTCTCCCTCCGGTCACGATCTGGACCTGCTCGGGTCGTTCCCTCTGCGACCTGCGAACATTCACCAAATCGTGTCTCATGTTGTGATGTGATTCACATTCGTTGAGAGAGCGTACGCCAGCCCTGACCACCCTGCGCGAGGAACCCACACCATGCCGTTCATGCCGCCGACCGACTCGATGTTCCTGCTGGCCGAGTCGCGCGAGCACCCCATGCACGTCGGGGGCCTGCAGCTGTTCGAGCCGCCCGCCGACGCCGGCCCCCACTTCGTGCGGGACGTGCTCGAGCAGTACCGCAGCAGCGACAACGTCAACCCGCTGTTCCGCAAGCAACCGGCCGAACCGGTCGGCGCTGTCGGCAGCACGTGGTGGACGCACGACGAGTCGATCGACTTCGACTACCACGTGCGGCACTCGGCCCTGCCCGAGCCGCGACGCATCCGTGAGTTGTTGCAGGCCACCTCGCTGTGGCACAGCTCGCTGCTCGACCGTCACCGTCCGCTGTGGGAGTGCCACGTCGTCGAGGGTCTGCAGGACGGCCGGTTCGCGGTCTACACGAAGGTGCACCACTCGCTGATCGACGGGGTCTCCGCCGCCCGCCTGATGCAGCGCTCCCTCAGCACCGATCCCGACGCCAACGACTGCCTGCCGCCGTGGCTGCAGCCGGTCCGCACGCGGAACACGCCTGACGGAGACGACACCCCGAAGGGTGGGTTCGCGCCCCTGGCCCTGGCCAAGTCACTCGTGGGCGCCGCGGGTGACGTCGCGGGCGACCTCGCCGGCCTGCTGCCCGCATCGGCCCGTATCGCGATGGAGGCGCTCGGCTCCAACGACCTCACGCTGCCGCGCGCACCCCGCACGATGTTCAACGTGCCGATCGGTGGTGCGCGGCGGTTCGCCGCCCAGTCGTGGGAGATCGAGCGGATCCGCCGGGTCGCGAAGTCCTCGGCCACGACCCTGAACGACGTCGTGCTCGCGATGGTCTCCGGTGCCCTGCGGGACTACCTGATCGAGAACAACGCGCTCCCGGACGAGCCCATGACGGCGATGGTGCCGGTCTCGCTCTCGCTGCGTTCGGACGCGCCGGCCAAGGGCAAGGAGGGGGGCAACCAGGTCGGCGTGATCATCGTGAACCTGGCGACCGACCGCGAGAACGGGTCGACGCGTCTGGAGGAGATCGCGTACTCCTCACGCCAGGCCAAGCGCATCCTCGGTGACCTCACCCCGACCCAGATCCTGGCGTTCTCGGCGTTGCAGATGCTGCCGCTCGCGTTCACGCCGGTGCCGGGGTTCGTCAAGTACACGCACCCGCCGTTCAACGTCATCGTCTCGAACGTGCCCGGACCCTCGGAGGAGCTGTACTTCAACGGGGCGCGCATGGACGGCTCGTACCCCGTGTCGATCGCGCTCGACGGCCAGGCCATCAACATCACGCTGACGAGCCGCGCGGGCTACCTCGACGTCGGCATCATCGGCTGCCGTCGCACCGTCCCGCACCTGCAGCGACTCCTCCTGCACCTGGAGAGCGCCCTCGCTGAGCTCGAGACCTCCTGGGGCTGACGCCGCAGACGCAGTCTGCGCGTCAGGGTCTCCACCGGTGAGGAACGAGCCGGTCAGCCCGGTCGTCGAGTGCGGCGCACGGCTCCTTCGTCGCCGCTCCACCGGTTCGTCCCTCACCGGTGCCAGGCTTCGCCCGGGCGCCTTGCCTCGCTTCGCTCGGCCCGTGGTGCCGTCAGTGGAACCAGTGCCTGCACCTGGCGGGGGTCTCGATACGGGTTCGGCCGCGGGCGGCCTCTCCCACTCGACCAACGAGGTTGGGGCTCGCCGAGCTCGCGAGCGCTCGACCAGCGACGCGGTGGGTCGGGTCCGGACCCGGTCACGGAGACTGATCCGGTGAACGTGCTCCTGGCCGCGGTGGCCATCCTCGGGGTCTCGGCCTCGGGACCGCTGATGGCGGCCACGACGGCACCCGCCCTGGCGATCGCGTTCTGGCGCAACGCCGCGGCCTCGGCCGTCCTGGCGCCCGTGACGCTGCTGCGCCGGCGCGACGAGCTGAGAGCCCTGTCGTCGCAAGGACGACGTCTCGTGGTCGTGGCGGGGCTCATGCTCGCCCTGCACTTCGCGACCTGGGTCGGGTCGCTCAAGCTCACGTCCGTGGCCGCCGCGACCGCGCTCGTCACGACGCAGCTCGTGTGGGTCCTGCTGATCGACCGCCTGCGGGGGCGTTCCGTTCCGTTGCAGGCCGGCATCGGGTGCGCCCTGGCGATCGTGGGCGTGCTGGTCGTGTCGGGATTCGACTTCACGGTCTCCACGCGAGCCCTCGTCGGCGACGCTCTCGCGGTCGCGGGTGGCTTGTTCGCCGCGCTGTACCTCGTGGCGGGCAGCGCCGTGCGCACCGAGCTGTCGACGACGGCGTACACCGCCGTCTGCTACTCCGTCTGCAGCCTGGCGCTGCTCGTCGCGGTCGTCGTGGGTGGGATTCCGTTGACCGGCTTCTCGGCCCACGACTGGCTGCTGATCGCGGGGGTCACGATCGCGGCCCAGTTCCTCGGGCACTCGATCATCAACCACCTGCTCGCGGTCATGAGTCCCACGGTCGTCTCGTTGATGCTGTTGCTGGAGGTGCCGCTCGCGGCCGTGCTGGCGGGGGTGTTCCTCGACCAATCGCCGCACGCGGGGGTCTGGGTCGGCCTCGCGCTGATCCTGGCCGGACTCGTGTTCGTCGTCACCCGGCGCGCGCCGTCAGAGCCCGTCCTGGCGGAACCGCCACTCGTCGACTGACGAGCACTCCGCGCGTGCACATGGCTACTGGTCGGTACAGTCAGCCCGTCACTCACTTACACACTTCAGGAGTCACCGCATGGGACGTCTCGCCAGCACCGAGGGCTTGACTGAGGAGCAGACCGCGATCCTCTCGACGATCCGTGAGTTCGTCGACGAGAAGATCATCCCGGTCGCGCAGGACCTCGAGCACGCCGACGAGTACCCGACCGAGATCATCGAGGGCCTCAAGGAGCTCGGCGTCTTCGGCCTGACGATCCCCGAGGAGTACGACGGTCTCGGCGAGTCGCTGCTGACCTACGCGCTGGTGGTCGAGGAGATCGCGCGCGGCTGGATGAGCGTCTCGGGCGTCATCAACACGCACTTCATCGTGGCGTACCTGCTGATGCAGCACGGCACCGAGGAGCAGAAGAAGAAGTACCTGCCGAAGATGGCCACGGGCGAGGTCCGCGGCGCGTTCAGCATGTCGGAGCCGGGCCTCGGCTCGGACGTCTCGGCGGTCTCGACCAAGGCTACGAAGAAGGACGACGGCTCGTACTCGATCACGGGCCAGAAGATGTGGCTGACCAATGGCGGCACGTCCACCCTGGTCGCGGTGCTGTGCAAGACCGACGAGGGCGCCGAGAGCGTCTACAAGAACATGACCACGTTCCTGGTCGAGAAGGAGCCGGGCTTCGGTGAGACGGCCCAGGGCATCACCGTGCCGGGCAAGATCGCAAAGATGGGCTACAAGGGCGTCGAGACGACCGAGCTCATTCTCGAGGACCACCAGATCGCCGCCGAGCAGATCCTGGGCGGCGAGCCGGGCAAGGGCTTCTTCCAGATGATGGACGGCGTCGAGGTCGGCCGCGTCAACGTCGCCGCTCGCGCCTGTGGTCTGGCGATCCGGGGCTTCGAGCTGGGCATCGCCTACGCCCAGCAGCGCAAGACGTTCGGCAAGCAGATCGCCGACCACCAGGCCGTGCTGTTCCGCTTGGCCGAGATGGCCACGAAGGTCGAGACGATCCACACCATGATGGTGCGCGCCGCCCGCCTGAAGGACACCGGCAAGCGCATGGACGTCGAGGCCGGCATGGCCAAGATGCTCGCCTCGGAGTACGCCAACGAGGTCGTCGAGGACTCCTTCCGCATCCACGGCGGCTACGGCTACTCCAAGGAGTACGAGATCGAGCGGCTCATGCGCGAGGTCAAGTTCATGCTGATCGGTGAGGGCACGTCCGACATCCAGAAGATGATCATCGGCCGGGCGCTCCTGAAGGACTACAAGCTCTGAGCACCAGTGCTGTGGGCCGACGGGAATCTTTCGTCGGCCCGCAGCGCTATGCTGGGTGGACTGCTTCGGCAGTGGCCCCTGAAGTTCGAGGGGTTTGACAACTCCAGAGGGGCTGATCGGTTTCGACTGTGGTCGTTCGGATCAGGTGAAGCGGGTAGAGAAGGCAACGTCATCTCTCAAACGTTCGTTGCAATCTATAAGTGCCGATTCCAAGCGCACTGACTTCGCCCTCGCTGCCTGACAGCGACTGGTGAAGGGCAGACCCGGGAGCGTCCCCGTCCCGGATCGTCTGTCTCATCTAGGGGACTTGCTGGTCATGCCGCGCCGCGAGGCGTGACCGGGACTTTTTCGTGGCTGGGCCTGTCGGTGACGCGTTCGTCCGAACACCGGGGCCGAGAAAAGCGCTAGACGAACTGCACCCGGAGAAGCCCTGATGCAGCGCCATAGGACCGGGGTTCGATTCCCCGCAGCTCCACAACGCCACTGAGGCCGCCCCCGTTTTTTGGGGGCGGCCTCAGTGGCGTTATCGAAAGTGCAGTGAATCGAGTGGGCCCCTCCGTTGGCGACGAAGTCGCGCGTCGAGGGATCCCCGCAGCTCCGGCCGGCTGCCCCTGCTCGAGCTCGTGCCCTCCGTCGTGCCAGCCATCCGCGGTCGTTACTCAGCCCTCCAAGCGAGGCCTGCATCTGGCAGGTCTCGCGAATGCTCCAGGTACTCACGTGCCCGGTCCCTGTCGTCGTAGGTCTCGACGGTGCCGTGTGGGCCCCGTCGAAGTCCCACGCGCGTCGTGGTGTTGCCACCTTCGGAGATCTCGGCCGTGACGGACTCGATGATGCTGATAGCCAAGAGGTCGAGGAAGTCGTCGTCGGGCGGGTTTCCCTCCCGGGCCTGGGCCAGCCATGACCGCAGCAGGGAGTCGTTGACGTCGAGGACCGGACGTCGTGGGAACACCCTGTCGCCCTGGCCGACGAGGCGGATCTGCCCGTTTTCTGGAATCGTCGCGACATCCCATTTCGCCAGCTGCGCAATTAAGTCCTCGACGGTCTCTCGGGTCACAAGTTCAGCACTTTCCTGGATAGACGGTGACGATGTTCCCTGACGACTGCACAGTAATCATCTTGAAGTTCACCTGACGAACGACTTGGTTGGTACGGGTGTTCTTCAGGAAGAGAAGACGGGACCGGCACTGCTTCCCGCCACCGACGTTCAGCACCGTCTTGTCGGGGTCCGAGGCGTTGTAGGTCATGGCCATGTCGGCGATGTCGCGCCAGTTGCGGTTGGTTCCCCAAGCAAGATTCTCGAAGTCCGTCCTGTGTCGGGCCAGGATGTGCTTGTAGCCGCTGTTCGCGTCTCCACAACGGAGATAGAAGACACCGCCGCCCTTGCGGCTGTACTGATCGACGATCTTGGTGGGCGAGGTGTTGAGGCCGCACGCGCCCCAGACATTCGGGCTCGGGTCGGCGACGATGCCGTAGGCGTACGAGCCATCCCGATGGCTCACGACTTGGGTCAGGGTGGTCCCGCTGACCTCGTAGTGAGTTGGCACGGCCGCGTCGTTGGCGTCGACGGCCCAAGGCGCGTCAAGGTCGCCGATTGGCTCGCCTGCGGCGTCGAAGATGTCGACACCACCGTCCTCGCGGAGCCGCAATTCGGTTGCAGCGCCAGTGATCGAGAAATCGAAGCGTTCTGGCGCATCCCCGTTCTCGATATGGACCAACGCTCGGACGCCGCCGCGGGTGTCCTGAACGGCGATCTGGGTGCCGGGGGCAGTGCCGTCGTACACGGTCGTCGCCGTGTCGCCTTCTCCGATCACGTCGCCGGCCCCGACCGCAGGGACGTCCAGCACGATCGCGCTGCTGTAGTCGCTACCGATGACCACGCCGGCTTCGGCGACATCGGGCATTGCGACTTCAGGGTTGTCGATCGGTTTCTCGGCGCCGACCGCGTCGAGACTGTCGTCGACAGCCTCGACCGTCTCGCTGGAGGTGTCGGCCGGTTCCTCGGCCTCGGCGGGACTTGTCAGAGTGGCGATCAGAACGAAAAGGGTTGCGGAAGCAAGAGTCCGCGAGCGTCGATGAGTCACGTCGTCTCCCGTCGGTGGGCCCGGTGGTTCGAGCCGGCCGCCAAGATCATGGTCCGAGATTGCGCACTACTCGGTCCCGCATTCCAAAGATGATCAATACCGGCCATGCCATCTAGTTACTTCGGAACGGTCGGATGAATCAGGCGCGGTCGCCTCGCTGACGATGTGATCGAACGCGTCCGTCTCCCAGCGGGCTCTCATGGGTGCCAATTCCCGCGCACCTCAGCCAACCGCGCCGACCAGCCGCCCGACCACTGCGTCCAGCCAGCGGCCCACGTTCTCGCGCGCCTCGGGGGTGTCGGGGTAGCGGCACCGCAGGTGGAGGCCGTCGTCGCCGGCGAGGAACCAGGCCATGACGCCGTCGGGGCGGGTGACGGCCGAGACCCACTGCACCTCGAGCCCGGGCGGTACCTCGGGGAGGCGCCGGGTGTCGAGCCAGGACAAGGCGAACATGCCGGGCGGTGAGAGCTCGCGGTCGAGGTGACCCAGGATGGGAGCCAAGGGGTGCGCGCCGAGCTTCATCGACTCGCGGAGGGCTGCGGTGCACCCGACCGGGCTGGGGTCGGTGCAGTCGAGCACGGAGTTGGTGATGAACCAGCCGACCGATCCGTACCACGACGGATCGTCGCGGCTGTGCACCGGGAAGACCGCGCGCAGTGGGCGGCCCGACAGCTCGGTCGTGGCGGCGGCGACCTCGCTGATCGCGACTGCCGTCAGCCGGGCGCCGTGGTCGGCAGCCCGCTTCTCGAGCGCCTCGAGCTGCGACCGGTCGAGCACGTCGCGCACCTCGACGACCTCGGCTCGGGGCGCGCTGACGTCGCCGAGGGGCAGGGGGAAGGTCGGCAGGCTCCCACCGCCGTCGGCGAGCACCTCGGCCCACCGAGCAGCGACCCAGTCAGGGGTGGAGTCCTGCTGTTCCAGCAGGTGCGTGTGGGCGGCGAACGGGGGAGCGGCGGCCAGCTCGGCACCCGGCGACCTGCCGTCGACGATGTCGACGAGGCACGTGCGGAGGTCGCGCAGCAGGACCAGGAGCGACCACATGTCGAGGTGCGAGTGATCCCCGGCGATCACGACGACCGGCCGTAAGTCGGCGCCCGACTCGGGCACGACGACGCAGAGCCGGTGCGACGGGGCGCCGAACGGACGACAGGCCGCGTCGAGCACCCGGCGGAGCACGTCGCGCGAGGACTCGGACGGGTCGGCCCTCGGGTGGTCGACCCAGTCGCCGTGGACGACCTCGGTCTCGTGCAACGCCAGCCCTCCGCGCTCGTGGGAGAACGTCGTGTGCAGGGTGCCGTGCCGGGTGACGACCGCCGACCAGGCGTCGGCGAGCTGCCCGGGCGTGGCGTCGAGGTCGAGCCGGAACGCGAGCGCCATCCACGAGCCGTCGCGGTCGCCGGCGCTCGTGTGGAGGCGCTGGTCGTACGAGATCGGCACGGCGGCACCGGGCAGACCGGCCAGCCCCGTGGAGAGACTCGTCACACGACCCGGGGGGAGCCTCATGTGAGCCACGTTGGTGAGTCGCATCGCGGCTATCCTAGGCGCGGCGAGGCCCGTGAACCTGTTGCCGGCGGGGGTGCCGGGCGACGGGCGGCAGACAAGTAGAGCGCGAGGTGGCGTGCACACATTCACGACGGGCGGTGCCACGCTCGCGTACGACGTCGACGGGACCGACGGCCCTCTGGTCGTGCAGCTGCACGGCCTCACCTCGAGCCGTGAGCGCGACCGGCAGCTCGGGCTCGACCTGTCCCGCGCGCTGCGAAACCACCGCATTCTTCGCTACGACGCCCGGGGCCACGGCGGGTCCACGGGCACCGCCGATCCCGCCACGTACCAGTGGGACCGACTCGCCGGAGACCTGCTCGCGCTGCTCGACCACGTGGCACCGGGCGAGGCCGTGCACGGCGTCGGGCCGTCGATGGGCACCGGGACGCTGCTCCACGCCGCGACGCGCGACCCCGCCCGATTCGCGAGCCTGACGCTCGTGACGCCTCCCACGGCCGGCCGTACCCGTCGGCAACAGGCCGAGACCTACCGCGTGAATGCCGACCTCGTCGAGCGAGAGGGGATCGCGGCGTTCCACGCCCTCGACGCCGACACGCCTGCGGTGCCGGCCATGGGTCACGCGCCCGAGACCGCGCCGACGGTCCCGGAGGCGCTGCTGCCGTCGGTCCTGCGCGGCGCCGCGGCGAGCGACCTCCCCCACCGCAAGCTCATCGTCCGGATGCAGGTGCCCACGCTGGTGCTCGCGTGGACGGGCGACCGGACCCACCCGATGACGACCGCGAACCGGCTGCACAAGTCGATCCACGGCAGCCGGCTCGAGGTCGCGCGCACGCCCTACGGCGTCGTGGCGTGGCCCGGCCTGTTCGCCGAGCACGTCGTCACGTCGCCGCGGACCTGACACGACCGGGTCTCAGGCCCTGCCGGAACGGCGTCCCGCCGCGGTCAGCGCGGCGGCTCCGGCCACGACGGCCAGCATCGCGGCGAGGATCAGCCAGGCGTCGACCTCCGAGCCAGTGCCCGGAAGGGTGCCCGACGAACCGCTGCCCGAGCCGCCGCCTGCGCCCGTGCCCGTGCCGCCGACGGGGGCGGCCGTGACGGTCACGCTCGCGGTCGCGGTGCCCGACGGGCCAGCGACCTGCAGCGTGTGGAGTCCGGCCGGCACCGAGGCGGGGACCGTGACGGAGAACGTCGCCGTCCCGGCCTGGCTCGCCGTGACGGTGCCCAGGGCGACCGGGTCGGAGAACAGGGTCAGGGCGAGCTGTTCACCGTCCGCGGCTCCTGCGATGTCGCCGCTGAGCGTGCCGCCCGCCTGGACGGTGGCACGGTCGAGCGTCACGGTGAGAGGCGCCGGCTCGGGCTCGGTCAGGTCGGTCACGCCGAAGAACGTCGTGCTGCCGGAGACCTCGTTGCCCACGATCACGAGCGGCTCGCCGGTGGGTGAGTCGGCCGCGCCGACGAACGTCAGGCCCTCGGGTCCGAGATCGCCCGCGGAGGCGAGGAACGCGGCGGGGTCGGACGCGTCCTCGATGCCGTCCTCGGCCGACACCGCGAAGTCGCGGTGGTTGACGTAGGTGACGTACGCGGCGTCCTGGGGGTCGGTGATGTCGTAGACCATGACGCCGCCGACCCGCTCGAGACCGATGAACGCGTACGTGCGGTCGCCGACCGTGCCGATCGTCAGGTTCTCGGGCTCCGGGCCCTTGTCGTCGCTGCGTCCCTCGAGGTTCGACTCGCTGTGGTTGGAGTTGAAGTACTCAGGCACCACGCGGGCCACGGTCTGCTCGAAGTCGTCGCCGGAGTCGAAGACCTGCGTGCCGTCGGTCGTCCAGATCGAGAAGGAGCGCGAGCCGAAGGAGTAGAGCTCGTCGAAGCACGTACCGGCCTCGTTGAGTCCCGACGCCGTGCTGACGTTCAGGCGACCGAGCGCGGCATCACCCGTGACGTCGCCCAGCGGCGAGCCGGCGCAGATGGCCGGGACGCCCTTCTTGCCCAGGTCCTTGACCCGGGCCGGCTCGACGTAGTCGCCCCACTCGCGGGCGTCACCCTCGTTCGCGGTCACGAGGTACGTGGCGCCCTTTGCCTGGTAGGCGTTGATGCCGTCGGGCATGTACAGGCCCTTGACCGGCCACGTCCCGATGTTCACGCCACCGTCGCGGTCGGACGGGTCGAGGCCCTGGCCGGGGGCCGAGTGGTCCTGGGTGCCGAGCGGCCAGATCTGCGAAACCGTCGCCGTAGCGAGGTCCACGACGGCCACGGCGTTCGCCTCCTGCAGGGCGACGTAAGCGGTGGAGCCGTCGGCCTCGACCGCGACGTACTCCGGCTCGAGGTTGCGTGAGACCGGGTTGCCGGCCTCGGGGGCGGGTCCGAAGACCCGGACCGCCGGGTCCAGCGTCTTCGAGCCGTCCGCCTCGAAGTCGTGGAACGTCGCAGTGCGCACCGCTGCCTGAGCGGGCGCGGCGAGGCCCGACGGAAGGTCGACCACGCCGACCGAGCCCTCGGGATCGACCGTGAAGTCGTCGGCGGGTTCGCCCTCGTTGGCGACGACCGCGCGCGTGCCGTCCTTCGTCACGGTGACCATGTCGGGCAGGGCGCCGACCTCGACGGTGCCGAGGATCTCGAGCGTCGCGGCATCGGCGAACAGCAGCCAGCCGGCGTCGGTCTTGGTCGGAGCCTCGATCGCCGCCACGATCAGCCCGTCCGGACGGATCGCGAGGGAGTTCGCGACGGCGCCCTCGTCGATGCCGGCGGCGTCGGACGCGACGATCGTGTCGACCTTGGTCGGCGCAGTGGGATCTGAGGCGTCGAGGACGTCGATCGCGCCGGACTGCGCGTTGACCACGAACGTCCGGTCGGTCGCGGCGTGGAAGGCCACGATCTCGGCGGCGCTCTCGTCGAAGACGCCCGTGCCGAACGTGCCGAGCACGTCGAGCGACACGGTGGCGTCAGGGGCCGAGTCGGTGTGCACGGGCACGGCCGCGTGCGCCGCGGTCAGGGCGACGAGAGGAGCGAGGAGGGTCGCGGCGGCGAGCGGCGCGAGGGCACGGCGGTGCAGGGCGAAGGGCATGGGCGGGACCATAGGGATCCCCGGTGACCGCCCGGTGGACGGTCAGTGACGGGCCGGTGGCTCAGGCCCGGGGAGTCAGGCCCAGAGGGTCGTGCCGAACTGGAACCAGATCAGGCTCGCGAGGACGACGTACCAGAGCGCGACGATCAGGACCCGCCACTCGTTGACGAACCGCGTGACGCCGGAGTCAGGGCGGTACTCGGCCAGGACCTGGCCGACTGAGACCACGAACATCGGGATCATCATGAGCCACACGACCATGCAGTACGGGCAGAGCACCTGGATGTCGTAGATGCTCTGGCTCTGCAGCCACGTGACGAATCCGATGCCGAACGTGACCCCGATCGCGATGCCGCCCCAGAACCACCGGGGGAGCACGACACGGGAGACCAGCAGGACCCCGAGCAGCACGACCATCGTGAACCCGACGATGCCCATGAGCGGGTTCGGGAAGCCGAACACCGACGCCTGCCACTGGTTGACGACACCGCCGCAGCTCACGAAGGCGCTGAGGTCGCAGGCCAGCGCTTCCTCGGGGTTCTCGAGCAGGTGGACCTTCTCGATCGTGAGGATCAGCGCGGACGCGAGGGCGATGCCGCCCGTGACGATCAGGAAGACGCCGTAGCCGCGCAGTCCTTCGCGGAGCTCGGTGGAGCGGGACGCAGGTGTGGTGTCGATCTCAGTCACGCCGACAGTCTAGGCAGGAAGGGTGACACCCTGACGTACCATCGGTATGGTGACATCCGCAGTGTCACATCGAAGAGGGAGCCGCACATGAGTGCCGATCACGTCGACGTCCTGATCGTCGGAGCTGGCCTGTCCGGCATCGGGGCCGCCCACCGGCTGCGGGAGATCTCGCCGACCTCGACCTTCACAATCCTGGAGGCGCGCGATCGCATCGGCGGCACGTGGGACCTCTTCCGCTACCCGGGCATCCGATCCGACAGCGACATGTACACGCTGAGCTACCCGTTCCGGCCGTGGACCAACCGCAACTCGATCGCCGACGGCGCCGAGATCCGCCAGTACATCGAGGACACCGCCGAGGCCGACGGCGTCGTGCCCCACATCAGGTTCGGGCACCGGGTCACCCGGGTCAGCTGGTCCAGCGACGACGCCCGGTGGACCGTCACGTCCGCCACGGACGCCGGTGAGACGACGCTGACGGCATCCTTCGTGTACTTCTGCAGCGGCTACTACTCCTATGACACCGGCTACACGCCGGAGTTCCCAGGCCTGGAGTCGTTCGCCGGCACCGTGGTCCATCCGCAGTTCTGGCCCGAGGACCTCGACGTCAGCGGCCAGCGCGTCGTCGTGATCGGGTCCGGCGCCACGGCCGTGACCCTGCTGCCGTCGTTGGCCGACCAGACCGCGCACATCACGATGCTGCAGCGCTCGCCCACGTTCATCACGAGCCTGCCCCAGGTCGATCCGCTGGCCGGGATCACCCAGAAGATCCTTCCCGCCGGTATCGCGCACCGCCTGAACCGGTTCCGCAACGCCTCGATCGCGGTCGGCTTCTACGAGTTCTGCCAGCGCTTCCCGCGGCTCGCCCGCCGGATCCTGCTGGCCCGCGCGCGCCGCGCCGTGCCGGACGGATTCGACGTCGACACGCATCTCAACCCCAGCTACGACCCCTGGGACCAGCGACTCTGCGTCGTGCCGAACGGCGACCTCTTCCGTTCCCTGCGTCGCGGCCAGGCCGACATCGTGACGGGCACATCGCCGGCTTCACGCCCACCGGGATCGAGCTGACGGACGGCCGCCACCTCGACGCCGACGTCGTCGTGACGGCCACGGGGCTGCAGCTCGTCAACTTCGGCACGGCCGAGGTCGA
>JAHEXN010000278.1 GCA_023252095.1 Actinomycetes bacterium
GCCTCCTTCGTGCGCACCGATCCCGACCGGGCCCGGGACCTGCTGCTGGAGTTCGCCGACTTCACCCGCTACTCGTTCCGGCGGCACGGCGACTTCACGACGCTCGCCGAGGAGCTGCGCTCGATCGAGCGCTACCTCGTCCTGGAGAAGGCGCGCTTCGGCGAGCGCCTGCGCATCACGTCGAGCGTCGCCCCCGAGGTGCTCAACGTGACGCTCCCGTTCCTCGCCGTGCAACCCCTGGTCGAGAACGCCGTGCGCCACGGCATCGAGCCCAAGGACGGTCCGGGGCACGTCACGGTCGTGGCCCGCGACGCGGGCACCGCGTGCGTCATCGAGATCGAGGACGACGGCGTCGGCAGCGATCCCGACGTCGTGCGGGAGGCCCTCGCCGGACGCGCCGTGGGCGGGTCGATCGGCCTGGCGAACGTCGACGAACGCCTGCGCGCGGTGTACGGCGACGACCACGGCATCGTGGTCGAGACCGCACCGGGTCTCGGCACCAAGGTCACGATCCGGGTGCCGAAGTTCAACCCGCGGGACGACTCCTGAGGCCTGTCCCCAGGCCTCCTGGCTCCAGAAGGTGACCGTCGTCACGTCGCCCTAGACTGTCGCGGGTGACCGAGCCGACGCCCCCTGCACTGCGCGTGCTCGTCGTCGACGACGAGCGACCCGTGCTCGACGAGCTCGTCTGGCTCCTGGCCCGCGACGACCGCATCGGCCACGTCCGCACCGCGTCGTCGGGCACCGAGGCCCTGCGCGTGCTCGAGGGCGGCGACGTCGACCTCGCGTTCCTCGACATCGCGATGCCCGGCCTGAGCGGCCTGGAGATCGCCCGCCTGCTCCAGCGCTTCGCCCAGCCACCCAAGGTCGTGTTCGTCACGGCCCACGACGCCCACGCGATCGAGGCGTTCGAGGTCAACGCCGTCGACTACCTCCTCAAGCCGGTGCGCGAGGAGCGTCTCGCCGAGAGCATCCGCCGGGCCGTCGACGCCGAGGATCGCGGCGTGCCTGTCGCCGACGAGCGCATCGCGGTCGAGCTCGGCGGCGTCACGCGGTTCGTCATGCGCTCGACCGTGACCGACGTCGAGGCCCAGGGCGACTACGTCCGGCTCCACACGCTCGACGGCTCCTCCCACCTGCTGCGCATGACCCTGAGCCACGTCGCCGAGACGTGGGCCGAGCACGACTTCGTCCGCGTGCACCGCAGCCACGTCGTCAGCCGCCAGCACATCCGGGAGGTCCGGCAGTCGGCCGGCCGCACCACGATCGTGCTCCCGAGCGGGGAGTCCTCGATCGAGGTCGACGTCTCCCGGCGCCACCACCGCGACCTGCGCGAGCTCCTCCGTGGCTCCTGAGCCGGGCTCCGGCGAGACGGGCCCGCGGCAACGGGTGCGCGTCACGAGCCCGCTCGTGCACGCCGCGGCTCCCCAGCGACGCAGCGCCCGGCAGGAGATCGCCGAGCAGTCCACGGTCGGCGCGGTCTACGTCAGGTCGCTCGTGCGGGCCCAACGGCGCGCCGCCATCGCGGTCACGCTCGTCGCCGCGGTCTCGATCGGCGTCATGCCGCTCGTGTTCTGGACCGATCCCGCCCGCTCGTGGCGGATCGGCGAGGTCCCGGCCGTCTGGCTCGTCCTCGGCGTGCTCGTCTACCCGTGGGTCTGGTGGCTGGGCCGCGCGTACGTGTGGCGTGCCGAGCGCAACGAGACCACGTTCGTCGCCCTCATGGAGTCGCCCACCGACCCCGCCTCGGACCCACCGGCGGACGACGCGTGAACCCCACCGCGGGCCTCGTCGCGATCGTCCTGGTCGTGCTCGCGACGCTCACGATCGGCGCCCTGGCGATGCGCTGGAGCCGCACCACGAGCGACTTCTACGTCGCGTCGCGCAGCGTCAGTCCGTGGCTCAACGCCTCGGCGATCGGCGGCGAGTACCTCTCGGCCGCGTCGTTCCTCGGCGTCGCCGGCCTCGTGCTCGTGGCCGGGGCGGACGTGCTCTGGTACCCGATCGGCTGGACCACGGGCTACCTGCTGCTCCTCGTGGTCGTGGCGGCCCCGCTGCGACGCTCCGGCGCCTACACGATCCCGGACTTCGCGGGGTGGCGACTCCGGTCCGACGCGGTGCGCCACGTCTCGACGCTCCTGGTCGTGGCGGTCGGATGGCTGTACCTGATGCCGCAGTTCCAGGGGGCCGGGCTCACGCTCCACGCCGTCACGGGCGCGCCGGTCTGGACCGGCGTCGTCGTGGTCGCCGCGGTCGTGTCGACGCTCGTGGCCTCCGGTGGCATGCGGTCGATCACGTTCGTCCAGGCGTTCCAGTACTGGCTCAAGCTCACGGCCCTCCTCGTGCCGCTCGTGTTCCTCGTGGTCGCGTGGCGCGGCGACGGCTCACCCCTGCCGGCCGCCACGGAGGGGTGGATCGTGCCCGAGCCCGACCTGGGCGCCGAGCGGCTCTACACGGCCTACGCCGTCCTCACGGCCACGTGCCTGGGCACGATGGGCCTCCCGCACGTCGTGGTGCGCTTCTACACCAACCGCGACGGCGTCTCGGCCCGCCGCACGACCCTCATCGTGCTGGGCCTGCTCGGGGCGTTCTACCTGCTGCCCACCGCCTACGGCGCGCTCGGTCGCATCTACGCGTCCGACCTGGCCACCGACCGCGCCGACACCGTGATCCTCGAGCTCCCCGGACGCATGCTGTCGTCGGGTGCCGACGCGCTCGGGGCGCTGCTGCTCGCGGGCGCGTTCGCCGCGTTCCTGTCGACCTCCTCCGGACTCACGATGGCGATCGCCGGCGTGGTCGGGCAGGAGATCGACCGGCGCCGCTGGTTCGGCGGCCGTCTCGCGGGCGTCGCCTCGGTGCGGGTCGCCGCTGCCACGTGCGTGCTGCCACCCCTGGCGCTCGCGCTCGCCGCCGAGAACCTGCCCGTCGCGACGTCGGTCACGTTCGCCTTCGCCCTCGCGGCCTCCACGTTCTGCCCCTTGCTCGTGCTCGGCATCTGGTGGCCGCGGCTGACCCGGCAGGGGGCCGTCGCGGGCCTCGTGGGAGGCGGTCTCGCGGCCGGCGCGGCACCACTCGTGACGCTGGGCCTCGACCCCGGCGGCTGGGTGGGTCTCGTCGTCGCGCAGCCCGCGCTCTGGACCGTGCCGCTCGGCTTCGCCCTGATGATCGGCGTCTCCCTCCTGACCCGAAGTGGCCGCCCCGCGGACGTGGACCGATTGTTCGCCCGCCTGCACACGCCCGAACGGGCCTGAACGGGCCTGAACGCAGGTTTTCCACACGGCGGGAACGGGTCGTTGACGAGTGTCGGCGCCTTCCGAAATGCTACACATGAGTAGCGGGGGATGCGGTCACATCGGGTGGTCGGGCCCCGTGCTCCTTCGGGGAAGGAACCCATGAGATGTCCGTGATCGATCTGCCGAACACTGCTTCGGCGCACGCCTACGCGTGGACGACGAACACCGTCCACCGCGCCCAGCTCAGACTCGAACGAGGCCTGGTGCGCTACGACGCCTGGTTCCTCGTGTTCACCGCCGTGATCCTCGGGATGGGCGCGACCCTGCTGGCCGGCATGGCCGTCTGGTGCGTCGTCAAGAAGGGCAAGCGCTTCACCGGGGAGTGGTCGTTCAAGAACTTCGGCCTCAAGGTGAACATCCAGTGCGTCTAGGCGAGCCACGACGGGCGGGGTCGGCCCGGACCCCCCGAGCACGACTCGGGTCGACCCCGCCACGGCACCTCCTCGGCCGGGCGGTGGTGCGGTCATGACGGCGCTCGACGTCCGGTCGGTCGGCTTCGCGTACGAGGCCGGCGTGCGGGTGCTCGAGGACGTCAGCCTGCGCGTCGACGCGGGTCAGGTCGTCGGCCTCGTGGGGCCCAACGGGTCCGGCAAGTCCACGCTGATCCGCACGATCTTCGACCTTCTCGCCACGCAGAACGGCGAGGTCCAGATCAACGGTCTGGCCCACACCACGCCCGCCGCGAAGGAGCAGTCGCTGTACCTGCCGAGCGACGACCACCTCCCGCAGTTCCTCACGGGACGTGAGTACCTCGACATGATCGGCGCGCTCTACCACCGTGACACCGCAGGCGCCGCGGAGCTCTTCACCCGGTTCGGGATGCAGGGCCGGCTCGACGACCTGATCGAGGACTACTCGCACGGGATGCGCAAGAAGACCCAGCTCGTCAGCGCCCTCACGATGCGCCGGCCGCTCACCGTGATCGACGAGACCCTCAACGGGATCGACGTCGAGTCGCTGCGTCTCTGCGAGAAGGAGCTGAGCCGCCTCCGAGCCGATGGCGGGGCGGTGCTCCTGTGCACCCACGACTT
>JAHEXN010000279.1 GCA_023252095.1 Actinomycetes bacterium
GCCACGATGACCGAGGCGATGATCACCTCGGTCCCCGAGCTCGCCGTGCCCGACGTCGAGCTCGAGCTGCACCGTGGCAGCGTCGCGGTCGTGCTCGGCTCGCTGCTCGAGCTCCACACCAGCGGGGGCCTCCAGGGCCTCGAGGTGCCCGAGGTCCTGCTGGGTCCGTCGGAGCTGGTCAGCCGTGGGATCGGGATCGAGCACATGCTGCGCAGCATCCACACGGCCCACGCGGTCGGGATCCGGGCGATGATGGACGAGTGCGCGCGGCTCGTCCCGCCGGAGCTGCGGTTCGACGAGAGTCGCCGGGTCGCCGACGTGCTCCTCGAGCTCACGGGTTTCCTGCTCGACGTCATGACGCAGGAGTTCGCAGAGGCTCACGTGGCGTGGTCAGCCACGTCGTCGGCGGTCCGTCGTGAGCTCGTGCAGGAGATCCTGGACCCGGCCGGCTCGGGCGTCACGGCCGGAGACGCCCGGTCCGTGCTCGGCTACGACCTGGAGGCGCACCACCTCGCTGTCGTGCTGTGGGCCGACGTCTCGTCGGAGGTCAGCGCCACGCTGCTGGAGTCGGGGGCCCGGTCCCTGCTGCGCCGCGCCGGTGCGACGGGGACGCTCGTGGTCCCGGTGGGGCGACGCCAGGTGTGGGCGTGGGGCTCGCGCACGAGCGACGGCGAGTTCGAGGTGACGGAGGCCGACGTGCCGGAGGGTGCTCGGTGTGCGCTGGGCGTCGTCGGACGGGCGCACGACGGATTTCGCACCGGGCACCACCAGGCCTTGGAGGCACTCCGGGTCGCCGAGCTCTCGGTGCGGGACGTCCGCCTCTTCCGGTACGCCGACCTGGAGCTGGTCTGCATCGCCGCCCGCGACCTGCGGTCCGCGCGCGCGATGGTGCGGCGCGAGCTCGGCGCCCTGGCGGCGCTCGACGACGCGACGACGGAGCTGCGCGAGACGCTGACCCGCTACCTCGGCGAGGAACGGAGCCTGAACCGTTCCGCAGAGGCGTTGCACGTCGCGCGCAGCACCGTCGCGTACCGCGTGCGGCGGGCCGAGGAGCTGCGCGGTGCTCCGATCGAGGAGCGGCGCCCGCAGCTCCAGGTCGCACTGATGTTGGCCGAGGAGCTCGGCGCCCAGGTGCTGGGGTGAGGACCTACTCGCGTCCGCGCCGGGCCTGTCGGGCCACGATCGGAGCCGGCGCGTGGCGCGCGAAGGCCGCCAGGATCTTGTAGCGGCGCGCGGGGATCGAGACGGCCCGGCCGCGCTCGAGGTCGGCGAGCGCGTCGTGCACGACCGACTCGACGGACAGCCACATCCACGGCTTGATGCCGCTCATGTCCATCTGGCCCCGCTCGTGGAACTCCGTGCGGACGAAACCCGGGCACAGGGCCATGACGCGCACGCCGCCGGGCGAGTACTGCAGGTCCGCCCACTGCGACAGATTGACGAGATAGGCCTTGGAGGCGGAGTACGTGCCCCGTGGCGTGAAGGCAGCCAGGCTGGCGACGTTGATGATCGCTCCGTTCTGCCGCGGCGTCATCGACTTCAGGGCGGCGTCCATCAGCACCAGCGGTGCCCGCACGAGGAGATCGAGCTGGCGCTCCTCGGCGGCGACGTCGGTCGTGCCGAACCAGTCGGGCAGGCCTGAGCCGGCGTTGTTGACGAGCAGGTCGACGGGGGCCTCAGCGCTGGCGAGGCGATCGGCCACCGTCTGCATCCCGTCGCGTGACGAGAGGTCGGCGACGAGAGTCTCGACGCGGACGCCGTGCCGGGACTCGAGGTCGCGCGACACTGACGCCAGACGCTCGGCGTCACGCGCGACGAGGACCAGGTCCCGGCCCCGGCGCGCCAGCTCGTCGGCGAATCCGTGACCGATGCCGGCCGTGGCGCCGGTGATGAGAGCTCGTGTCATGGGCCGAACCCTGGCACGAATCGGACCGTGAGGTTTCGGTCCGACGAGCGCCTCAAGTCTTGGACCCCAGACCAACGACGGCTCGCCTCATGGTCGTGAGACTGGACGGATGAGCACCACCGAGAACGTGTCCACGGCAGGATCGGGAGCGCGGCGATGATCCGCCTCGGCCGCTACGCGGACCCGAAGCGAGGCCCGTGGTGGGCCGTGGTCGGCGCGGACGATCAGGTCTCGCCGCTGTCGAACCCGTACGCCACGACCGGCGACCTGATCCGCGACGGCGAGTCGGACTGGCGCGAGGCGTCGCAGGCGCCGAGCCAGGTCGACGCCGCCTCCGTGACATGGCTCGCGCCGGTCACGACTCCGGCCCGGGTCATGTGTCTCGGCGCCAACTACCGCCAGCACGCGATCGAGTCGGGCATGGACCCGGACGACCGTGAGTTCAACCTGTTCTTCGACAAGACCGACGCCTCCGTCACGGGCCCGTCCGATCCGGTCGTGCGACCGGCGCACGTCCGCCTGCTCGACTTCGAGATCGAGCTCGCGCTGGTCCTGCGTCGCGAGATCACCGAGCCGGTCGTCGTGACCCGGGAGAATCTCGCAGACTTCGTCTTCGGCATCACGATCGCCAACGACCTCTCCGCCCGCGACGTGCAGCTGCCGCAGGGACAGTTCCTCAAGGGCAAGAGCTACCGCGGGTTCTGCCCGACCGGGCCGTACATCGTCGTGCCCGAGCCGGACGAGCTCGACGCTCTCGACCGGCTGGACCTGCGACTCGAGGTCAACGGCGAGCTGCGACAGTCCGACAACACCGCGAACATGCTGTTCGGCCCGGCGGAGTCGTTGACCGAGCTCAGCGACTTCTGCAACCTGTCGCCCGGGGACCTGCTGCTGACCGGCACGCCCCACGGTTGCGTCGCGACCTCGCCGCCAGCCATCGTCCGGCGACTTGCGACGGCGCTCCTGCCCGAGCGCAAGCTCTGGGCCGCGTTCGTGAAGCGCCAGCTCGACAAGCCGTACCTGCAGCCCGGTGACCGGGTCACGGCCACGATCCGCACCGCGGACGGCTCGGTCGATCTCGGCCGCCAGGACACCCTCATCACTGCACCGACCCGGGAGGTCACCCCATGAGCAACGACCACGCCCCCTCGGACCGAGTCATCGTCCCCGACGTCCTGGCGCACTGGGTCGTCAAGACGGCCCGCCCCCGTCAGATGATCGAGTGGTACGGCATCGTGTTCGGCGCCACGGTCGTGCACGAGGACCAGCAGATCGCCTTCCTGACGTGGGACGAGGAGAGCCACCGCCTGGCGCTCGTCAAGCTGCCCGGCGCCCTGCGGTTCCTCTTCCCCCTGGCGCGGCTGCGTCGCAAGATCTACGGCGTCGACCACCTGGCCCTCACGTTCGGCCGCCTCGCGGACCTGCTGCAGACCTACGAGCGGTTGAAGCGCGCGGGAATCCTCCCGGTCTGGTCGATCAACCACGGGCCGACGACGTCGCTGTACTACGAGGACCCCGACGGCATCCGCCTGGAGTTCCAGGTCGAGAACTACGCGACGCCGGAGGAGACCGCGGAGTTCTTCGCCAGTGCCGACTTCGAGGCCAATCCCATCGGTATCGACGTGGACCCGGACCACCTGCTCGAGCAGCTGCGAGCGGGCGTCCCCGAGCGCGAGCTCCTGGCGCAGGGAGCGGGCACGCGGCCGGGCACCGTGCCCAGGGCCAACAAGAAGGCCATCACGTGGAAGACGCTCTGACCGAAACGCCCGTCGTCGTGGTCGGTGCCGGGGCCACGGGAGCCACCACGGCTCTGCTCCTGGCCCGGCTCGGCATCAGGTCGGTCGTGCTCGAGCGGCGCTCCACACCGTTGCTGCACCCGGCCGCGCACGTGCTCAGCGCCAGGTCCTTCGAGATCTGGCACCAGGCGTCGCCGCGGCTGTGCCGTGAGATCAGTGCGCAGGTGCCACCGATCGAGACGGTGAGCCGGATCCAGTGGCGGTCGACCTTCGCGGCCGAGCCGCTCGGGGAGATCGACCTGCTGAGCGAGCCGGACCGTCTCCGCGAGGTGCAGTCGCACAGCGAGCACCTGATCTCGCACGTGGGCCAGCACCTGCTGATGCCGTTGCTCTGGGAAGCGCTGCGCAGCGAGGAGCTCGTCGACCTCCGCCTGGGCACGACCGTGGGGCGCGTCGAGCCCGCGGCGGCCGGCGGATGCGTGGTCGAGACGGTCGACGCCGAGGGCCGTGCGGAGGTGCTTCGAACGTCCTACGTCGTCGGCGCCGACGGCGCCAACAGCACGGTCCGCGACCTGGTCGGCGTACCCATGGAGGGCAGCGTCCTGGCGAACATGGGCAGCGTCTTCTTCCGGTCGACC
>JAHEXN010000035.1 GCA_023252095.1 Actinomycetes bacterium
TGACCCACAGCTCCAGGGTCCTTCGTCCGACGACGCCCGCACGGGAGTCGACGGCGCGCAGCAGCTCCGACGCCAGCCCCCGGCCCCATGTCCTCGGGTCGACCGCGAGGTGGAAGAGCTCCAGGGTCTCGGGCCGGGGTGCGACCAGTGCGAAGCCGACCATGCGCCCGTCCTGTCGCGCCGGGAGCAGAGCGGCGCCCTCGAGGGCGAGACGACGACGGACGCCTGCCTCCGCTGACGCGATGCTCGTTGGAGACGGCGTCCCGTCCCGGCGTGCCGTCGCACGCGCCCAGATGCCTGCTGCGTCGCGGATCGCGGCGGCGTCGGGTGAGGTCACGACTTCCACGATCACCTTGCTGTGCGGCATGACTCCACGATCCCAGCCGACGGGCGCAGGTCCACGCGTGGTTGCGGTACCCCTTTCGAGGCTCGTTCGTTCCTCACTCGCACCTCAAGGGGCGGGGCTTCGCCCGCACCTCCGGTGGTTGAGGCGCCACGGCGAACGCCCCCGTCCCGGGTGGGGACAGGGGCGTTCGTGGTGTGACGGGTCAGGCGTAGTTCTCGCCGTTCTTCGCCTTCTCGACGAGCGAGGCCGGCGGCAGGAAGCGCTCGCCGTACTGCTCGGCCAGCTCGTTGGCGCGCTCGACGAAGGCCTGGATGCCCAGGCGACCGTCGGCGGCCTCGTAGCCGTTGATGTACTGCAGCACGCCGCCCTGGTTGGGTGGGAAGCCGATGCCGAAGATCGAGCCGATGTTGGCGTCGGGCACCGAGCGCAGGACGCCCTCGTCGAGGCACTTGACCGACTCGAGGCTCATGATGAACGTCAGACGCTCCCGCAGGTCCTGCAGCGGTGGCTGCTCGGCCGACACGGGGAACTTCTCGGCCAGGCCCGACCAGAGGCCGGTGCGCTTGCCGTCGACGTACTCGTAGAAGCCCGCGCCCTTGAGGCGGCTCGGTCGGCCCGCGTCGATCATCTGGTCGATGACGTCCTCGGCGGCGGCGGGGGTCCAGGTGCCGCCCTCGGCCTCGGCCGCGGCCTTGGACTCGTTGCGGATCTTGACCATGAGCTCCATGTTGAGCTCGTCGGTCAGCTGGAGCACCGGGGCCGGGAAGCCGGCCTGCGTGGTGGCCTTCTCGATCGTGGCCGGCGCGACGCCCTCGGCGAGCATGCCGATGCCCTCGTTGACGAACGTGCCGATGACACGGCTCGTGAAGAAGCCACGGCTGTCGCCCACGACGATCGGGGTCTTCTTGATCGCCAGGGTGTAGTCGAAGACGCGGGCGATGGCCTCGTCGGAGGTCTCCTCGCCGGCGATGATCTCGACGAGCGGCATCTTGTCGACGGGCGAGAAGAAGTGGATCCCGATGAAGTCCTTCGGACGCGAGACGCCCTCGGCCAGACCCGTGATCGGCAGCGTCGACGTGTTCGAGCCGAGCAGCGCGTCGGGCTTGACGACCTTCTCGAGCTCGGCGAAGACCTCGTGCTTGAGCTTGACGTTCTCGAACACGGCCTCGACGACGAAGTCGGTGCCCTCGAGGTCGGCGTAGTCGGCGGTGGCCGTGATCCGACCCAGCACCTCGGCCTTCTTCTCCTCGGTGATCTTGCCGCGCGAGACGGCCTTGTCGAGCAGCTTCTCGCTGTACGACTTGCCCTTCTCGGCAGCCTCGATCGAGATGTCCTTGAGCACGACCTGGATGCCGGCCTGCGCGGTGACGTACGCGATGCCGGCGCCCATCATGCCGGCGCCGATCACGGCGACCTTCTCGGGCAGCTTCTTCTCGACGCCCTCAGGACGGGACTTGCCCGCGTTGATGGCGCTGAGGTCGAAGAAGAACGCCTGCGTCATGTTCTTGAACTGCTGACCGACGATGAGCTCGACGAGGTAGCGGCTCTCGATGCGCGACGCGGTGTCGAAGTCGACCTGCGCGCCCTCGACCGCGGCGCTGAGGATGTTCTTCTGCGCGCGGTAGTCGGCGCCCTTGACCTGCTTGCGCAGGTTGGACGGGAACGCCGGCAGGTTCGCGGCGAACGACGGGGTCGACGGCGAACCACCGGGGATGCGGTAACCCTTGCGGTCCCACGGCTGCGAGGCGGCCTCGGCGTCGTCGGCGTGGGCCTCGACCCAGGCGACGGCGGTCGAGAGCAGGTCGTCGGCAGCGACGACCTCGTCGACGAGGCCGATCTCGAGGGCCTTGGCCGGCTTGAAGCGCGGACCCTGGAGCAGGACCTTCATCAGCGCGTCGGCGATGCCGAACATGCGGACGGTGCGCGTGACGCCACCGCCACCGGGCAGCAGGCCGAGGCTCGCCTCCGGCAGACCGATGTCGTAGCGACCCTCCGCGGCGACGCGGTGGTGCGTCGCCAGGGCGATCTCGAGGCCACCGCCGAGGGCGGCACCGTTGATCGCGGACGCGACGGGCTTGCCCGCGGTCTCGAGACGACGCAGCGCCGCCTTGACGCTCTCGACCTCCTCGAAGAAGTTCGGGGCGTCCTCCTTGGTGGCCTTCAGCATGAGCTTCAGGTCACCGCCAGCGAAGAAGGTCTTCTTCGCCGAGGAGACGACGGCACCCTTGACGGTGCCGGCCTGGACGTCGGCGACGTAGGCGTCGACCGCGGCGGCCATGCCGTCGCGGTAGGCCTCGTTCATCGTGTTGGCGCTCTGGTTCGGGTCGTCGAGGACGATGTGACCGATCTGGTCCTTGACCTCGTAGCGCACGGCTGCAGTCATGAAATGTGTCTCTCTTCTCTCAGGTCTCGTGCGGGTCAGAGGGCTTCGACGACCGTGGCGATGCCCATGCCGCCGCCGACGCAGAGCGTGGCGAGGCCGTAGCGCTTCTCACGGCGGTGGAGCTCGTCGATCAGGGTGCCCAGGATCATCGCGCCGGTCGCGCCGAGCGGGTGGCCCATCGCGATCGCGCCACCGTTGACGTTGGTGCGGTCGTGCGGGAAGTCGCCGAGGTCCTTCATGAGGCGCATCGCGACGGCCGCGAAGGCCTCGTTGATCTCGATCAGGTCGATGTCGTCGATCGAGAGGCCCGCCTTGGCGAGGGCCTTCTTGCTGGCCGGGCCGGGGCCCGTCAGCATGATCGTCGGGTCGGCGCCGGAGACCGCGGTCGAGAGGATGCGCGCGGTGGGCGTGAGGCCCGCCTTCTTGCCGGCCTCCTCGTTGCCGATCAGCACGAGGGCCGCGCCGTCGACGATGCCGGAGCTGTTGCCCGCGTGGTGGACGTGGTTGATCTTCTCGAGCTGCGTGTACTTCTCGAGCGCGACCGCGTCGAAGCCGCCGAGCTCACCGATGTCGGCGAACGACGGCTTGAGGCTGCCGAGGGACTCGACCGTGGTGCCCTCACGCACGAACTCGTCGTGGTCGAGGATCGTCAGGCCGTTCTTGTCGACGACCGGGATGACCGACTTGCTGAAGTAGCCGTTGGCGATGGCCTTCGCGGCACGGGCCTGCGACTCGGCAGCGAACGTGTCGACGTCCTCGCGGCTCCAGCCCTCGATCGTCGCGATGAGGTCGGCGCCGATGCCCTGCGGCACGAACGAGGTGTCGAGGTTGGTGCGCGGGTCCATGGCCCAGGCGCCGCCGTCGCTGCCCATGGGCACGCGGCTCATCGACTCGACGCCGCCGGCGAGGATGAAGTCCTCCCAGCCGGAGCGGACGCGGCCGGAGGCCTGGTTGACGGCCTCGAGGCCCGAGGCGCAGAAGCGGTTGAGCTGCACACCGGCGACGGTGTCGGGCAGGCCGGCCGCGATGGCAGCGGTCTTGGCGATGTCGCCACCCTGGTCGCCCACGGGCGAGACGACGCCCAGGACGACGTCGTCGATCGTGTTGGGGTCGAGGGACGGGTTGCGGTTCTGGATCTCGCTGATCAGACCCGTCACCAGGTCGATCGGCTTGACCTCGTGGAGAGAGCCGGTCTTCTTGCCGCGACCACGCGGGGTGCGGATGGCGTCGTAGACGAAAGCTTCGGTCATGAGTGGGTCCTCGCAGACGGATGGGGCATGTCGGCCGACGTGGTGCCAGCACGGAGGTGGCTCGGAGGTGCTCCGAGCCGATCCATTGTGACACTACTACTGTCAGGGTACTCCGATCACCGGTACGGCGGTAGAGCCGGTCGATGAACAGTCAGCGCAGACTGTACGGCCTCCGGTGGTCAGCCGCGATCGTGACACCGGAACTGCCACTACCCTCGCCGTGTGAGTGCCACCGAGGGATCGCCCGACTCCGAGTCGCTGAGCGTCGAGCAGCTGGCGGCGCGCGTCGGCATGACCGTGCGCACCGTCCGCTTCTACGCCGGTCGCGGACTCATCCCGCCGCCGCGTCGCGAGGGCCGCAACGGCTTCTACGGCTCCGACCACCTGGCCCGCCTCGAGCTCGTCCGCGAGCTCCAGGCCCACGGACTGACGCTGTCGGCGATCGAGGGCTACCTCGAGCGGATCCCGTCCGACGCGACGCCCGAGGAGGTCGCGCTCCACCGCACCCTGCTCGCACCCTGGAGCCCCGACCTGCCCGAGCAGATGGACCGCGCGGCGCTCGAGGTGCGCTCCGGGCGCGCACTGAGCGACGACGACCTCGACGTCCTCGTGGCGATCGGCATCGTCGAGCCCACCCCCACCGAGGACGTCTTCCGCGTCGCCCCGGCCCACTTGGCCATCGGCATCGGCTTCCTCGAGGCCGGTCTCCCGGTCGCGGCCGCACGCGCCTCGCGGCACATCGTCACCGAGCACGGCACCCAGCTCGCCGAACAGCTGACCGAGCTGTTCCGCCAGGAGGTCTGGCCGCACCTCAAGGCCTCGGGCCAGCCACCCGAGGCCATCACCGCGATGGTCGAACGCTTCAAGCCTCTCACGGTGCAGGCACTGGTCTCGGCCTACGAGGACGCCGTCGACGAGCTCAAGCGCGAGACCGTCCGCCGCCGAACCTGACCCCATCCCCGGTGGTTGAGGTGCTCGCGCTCCTCTCACCTCAACCAGCGGTGCGCCGGCCGACGTAGCTGAGGTCGAGGTCACGGGCGTTCGGACAGCCCAGCAGCGCGAGGGTCGAGTCGAGCTCGGCGAGGAGCTGCCGGAGGACTGCCTCGGCACCGTCAGCTCCACCGCGCGCGAGCCCCCACAGGACGTGGCGACCCACCAGCACGGCGTCGGCACCGAGGGCCAGGGCCTTCGCGACGTCCCACCCTCGGGTGACGCCGCCGTCGACGAGCAGGTCGACCGAGCCGCCGACCGCGTCGACGATCGGGGGCAGGGCGTCGACGCCCGCCAGGGTCGTGTCGAGCTGGCGTCCGCCGTGGTTGGACACGATGATTCCCGCAGCACCCGCGTCGACGGCCCGCTCGGCGTCGTCCGGGCGGAGCACTCCCTTGAGCACGACGGGCATGCCGGCAGCGTCGGCGAACTCGCCGATGTCGTCCCACGTCAGGCTCGCGTCGTGCATCGCGAACAGCTGCTCGGTCGTCAAGGGCGGACCGGACGGATTGAGCGCGATGGGGTGCTCGACCTTGAACCCCGTGCGCCTGTCGCGCTCGCGCCAGCCCGCGACCGGGAAGTCCACCGTGATGACGAGCGCCTCGTACCCGCTCTCGCGCGCCTCGGCCACAAGGTCGTGCGACACGGCCCGGTCGGTGAAGACGTACAGCTGGAACCAGCGGTCGGAGGGGCCGAGGGCGTCGGCCACGGCGGCCGGGCTCGTCGTGGTCTGAGACGAGAGCACGTAGAGCGAGTCGGTCGCGGCAGCCGCTGCGGCACTGCCGAGCTCACCCAGCTCGTGCGCGTGCTTCTGGTACGCCATCGGCGCGACCACGACGGGGTGCGGACGATGCCGGCCGAGCAGCGTCGTGCCGAGGTCACGCTCGGAGACGTCGACCAGCACGCGCGGGTGCAGCGCGATGCGTCGCCACGCGTCGTGGTTGTCGCGCAGCGTGAGCTCGTCCCCGGCACCCCCGGCGAAGTAGCCGTGGGCACCGGGGCCGAGAAGAGCCTCGAGGTCCCTGTCGTCGGGTCCGGGGCGCTCGGTCACGCTCGCGACGGTAGTCGAGTCAGGCGTCGTGGGCTCAGATGCCCAGGCCGCGACCCACGATCTCCTTCATGATCTCGGTCGTGCCGCCGTAGATCGTCTGGATGCGGGTGTCGAGGTACGCCTTCGAGATGGGGTACTCGGTCATGTAGCCGTACCCGCCGTGCAGCTGGAGGCACTCGTCGGCCGCCCGCTTCTGCAGCTCGGTCGTCCACCACTTGCCCATCGCCGCGTCCTCGACGGTGAGCTCCTTCGTGTTGTGACGCACGATCGACTCGTCGACGAAGACCTGGGCGATCGACGCCTCGGTGTGCAGCTCGGCCAGCTTGAAGCGCGTGTTCTGGAAGTTGCCGATCGGGCGGCCGAAGGCCTTGCGGTCCTTGACGTACTCGAGCGTCATGTCGACGATGCGGCGCGTGGCCGCGGCGGCCACGACCGAGATCGAGA
Source organism: Actinomycetes bacterium (assembly GCA_023252095.1). GTDB lineage: Bacteria > Actinomycetota > Actinomycetes > Propionibacteriales > Nocardioidaceae > Aeromicrobium. The sequence continues at coordinate 6,465 of JAHEXN010000035.1, forward strand.
GGCGCTCCTGCGGCAGCTTCTCCATCAGGTAGATGAAGCCCTTGCCCTCCTCACCGATCAGGTTCGTCACGGGCACGCGGACGTCGTCGAAGAACAGCTCGGCGGTGTCCTGCGCCTTAAGACCGATCTTGTCGAGGTTGCGGCCGCGCTCGAAGCCCTTCGCGCCCCGCTCGACGGCGATCAACGAGAAGCCCATCGCGCCGGCGGACGGGTCGGTCTGGCAGACCACGAGCACGAGGTCGGCGTTGATGCCGTTCGTGATGAAGGTCTTCGAGCCGTTGATGACGTAGTCGTCGCCGTCGCGGACCGCCGTGGTCTTGATGCCCTGCAGGTCCGAACCGGTGCCCGGCTCGGTCATGGCGATCGCGGTGATGATCTCGCCCGAGCAGAACCCGGGGAACCACCGCTCCTTCTGCTCCTGCGTGGCGTGCGACAGCAGGTAGCCCGAGACGAGGTCGGTCTGGATCACGAAGCCCACACCGGAGGCGCCGATGCGCGTGATCTCCTCGTTCAGGATCGCGTTGTAGCGGAAGTCGTCGACCCCACCGCCGCCGAACTCCTCCGGCATCATGAAGCCGAGCAGGCCCATCTCGCCGGCCTTCAGCCAGAGCTCGCGCGGGACGATGCTCGCCTTCTCCCACTCGTCGTGGTGCGGGACGATCTCCTTCTCGGCGAAGGCGCGGACGGTGTCGCGGAACGCGTCGTGGTCGGCGTCGAAGATGGTGCGCTTCATGGGTGCTCCTCGGGTTGGATCAGGCTGCGGGTGGTGGTCAGTCGTTCTGGACGGCGACGCCGCGCTCGACGAGGGAGTCGATGTCGCCGATCCCCCACGCGGCCAGCGCCGTTCGGGTGTCGGCGCCGGTGCGCGACGGCGGGGTGCCGAGAGTCGCCGGGGTGGCCGAGAAACGCGGTGCAGGGGCGGGCTGCACGAGCCCGTCGCGCTCGACGTACGTGCCACGGGCGACGTTGTGCGGGTGCTCGTAGGCCTCCGTCAGCGGTACGACCGGGGCGATGCACGCGTCAGTGCCCTCGAAGACCTCGGCCCACTCGGCCTGCGTCCGCGAGGCGAAGGCCTCGGCCAGGCGGGCCCGGAGGTCACGCCAGTTCCGGGGGTCGTTGCGGTCGGGGAGGTCGGCGAACCCGGCCTCGGCGAGCAGCTTCTCGGTCGCGGCCCAGAACTGCGGCTCGAGGCCACCGACCGACATCCACCTGCCGTCGGAGGTCTCGTAGACGTCGTAGAACGGGGACCCGCCACCGAGCAGACTCGTGCCGCGGTTGCCGTCCCACACCTGGTTCTGCTGCATCGTCACGGCCATCGACATCAGGTGCGCGACGCCGTCGGTGATGGCGGCGTCGACAACCTGGCCCTCACCCGTGGCGCGCGCGTGCGTCAGTGCCGCGAGCACGCCGGCGACGAGGTAGAGCGAGCCGCCGCCGAAGTCGCCGAGCAGGTTCTGGGGGAAGGCGGGCGGACCGCCGCGGCGACCCAACGGGTCGAGCCCGCCGGCGACCGAGATGTAGTTGATGTCGTGGCCCGCGCTCTGCGCGAGCGGACCGTCCTGGCCCCATCCGGTCATGCGGCCGTACACGAGGCGCGGGTTGCGGGCGTGGCACTCGGCGGGCCCGAGACCGAGACGCTCGGTCACGCCGGGGCGGTATCCCTCGAGGAGGATGTCGGCCTTCTCGACCAGGTCGAGCACGAGGTCGATGCCTCCCTCGGCCTTGAGGTCGATCGCGACGCTGGGACGCCCGCGGCCGAGGATGTCGCGCTCGGCCGGGCCGAGGCTCAGACCGCCGCCGCCGGGACGGTCGACGCGGATCACGTCGGCACCCAGGTCGGCCAGCATCATCGCGGCGAACGGGCCAGGGCCGATGCCCGCCAGCTCGACGACGCGGACGCCCGACAGCGGGCCTCGGACAGGATTGGCTACAGTCACAGCACCATTGTGACAGTAATGGTGTCACGATTGTCAACATACTCGCGGTACGCCTGCCCCGCCCACGTGTCATCATCGATGGCGCATGCCGCCGCCCGGCCTGGAACAGAGAGAAGAGTCCCCGATGCTGCTCCCCGACCTCACCTACGTCCGCAAGGGCTCCGGTCCCACGCTGGTGCTGCTGCACGGCATCGGTCACAACAAGGGCGCCTGGGACCCCATCATCGACGAGCTCGCCACGCGGTACGACGTCATCGCCCCCGACCTGTCGGGATTCGGCGAGTCCCCCGCGTTCGCCGGTGGCGTGCCCTACACGATGCCGAACGCGGTCGACCACCTCGCGACGCAGTTCGAGCGCTGGGGCGTCACCAAGCCGCACGTCGTGGGCAACTCCCTGGGCGGTGCGATCGCGCTCGAGCTGGGTGCCCGCGGACTCGTCTCGTCGGTCACGGCTCTGAGCCCGGCCGGGTTCTTCGGTCCGATCAGCAAGCTCCAGGCGCTGTTCGCGCTGTTCGTGCTCCGCTTCTTCTCGGCGATCTCGCCGGACTTCGTCCTGCGCCGGGTCACGCAGACCGACATCGGCATCCGCCTGTCCGGCCAGCTGCTCTACGCGCACCCCGAGCGGATCCCCGCGGAGGCGGCACTGCGCGACGCGCGCGGGCTCAAGTACTGCACCGCGTTCGAGCGCACCGCGATCCAGGCGCTGGGCTACTTCTTCGACCACCACGTGCCCGTCACGACCACCGTCGCGTGGGGCACGAAGGACCTGATCCTGCCGCACTCCCAGTCCCGCACGGCCCGAGCTCGCCTCCCCCACGCCGAGCACGTCGACCTGCCCGGCTGCGGCCACGTGCCGATGATCGACGACCCCGAGCTCGTCACGCGCGTCATCGACACGACCGTCGCCCGTGCCGAGCAGACCCGGAGCGCGGCAGCAGCCTGAGGGGAGGAGCAACCACCCCGAACCGCACCACCCGTTCGTCGAGTGGTCGCGAGGTCTGCGAGCGGCCGTATCGAGACGCGGTCACATCGCGGCACCCCTCAACCACCGGCGGGTCCGACCGCTCGTGGTCACGCGGGCAGCGTCTCGATCTCCCCCTAGGACTCCGTCCTGGGGGGACCCCCACCGTCCTCGTTCCTCGGACGCCACTCGACGACCGGGCTGACCGGCTTCGCCGGTGGAGACCCTGACCGCCGCGCTTCGCGCGGAGGTCAGCGCGGGAGGGTGCGCCAGCTGATGAGGGCGGCGAGCAGCGCGACCACGATCGCGACACCCGAGGCGTACTGGACGCCCAGGTCGAAGGCCGCGATCGCTGAGTCCGACAACGCCGTGCCGATGCCGTTCGGCAGGGTCGCGGCGTGCTCGAGGGTCGCGCCGAGGGTCTCGTGCGATCCGCCCCCGACCGCGTCGGCCGGGACAGTGAGGTGCGAGCGGTACGTCGCGGTCAGCACGCTGCCGAGGACCGCGGTACCGAGGACCGCGCCGACCTCGTAGGCCGTCTCCGAGATCGCCGACGCCGCGCCGGCACGGTGCGGAGGGGCGTGACTCAGCACCATGTCGTTCGTCAGGGTCTCGGCCATGCCGATGCCGATCCCCATGACCGTGAACGCGAGCATGACGCTGCCGACGCTCGGGTGACCCGTGAAGGCCGCGATCGCGTATCCCACGGCCGAGGCCGCGAAGCTGCCCGCCACGAGCACGCGCGCCGGAACGACCCGGACGAGCGCGACCGCGACGAATCCCGCCGCGACCGTCACGAGCAGACCCGGGAGCAGCACGAGCGCGGCGATCATCGGCTCGAGGCCGAGCACGAGCTGCAGCAGCTGCGCGGCGAAGAACAGGAATCCCGTCAGGGCCATGAGGCTCAGCAGGTTCGCGACGACCGAGCCGGCGAAGACGCGGTTGCGGAACAGGTCGACGTCGAGCATCGGTGACACGCTGCGACGCTGGCGCCGCACGAACGCGATGCCCGAGGCGATCGCGAGCGCGAGGCACGCGACCGTCGTGTCGTCGACGCCGGCGTGCGCCGCGTGCTTGATCGCGTAGACGGCGGGCAGCATCGCCAGGAGCGACAGCCCGATCGAGATCGGGTCGACCGGACCGGGGCGCGGGTCCTTCGACTCCGGGACGAGCCACAGGGCCAGCGGCACCAGGATCGCGACGACCGGCGCGTTGATCAGGAACACCGAGCCCCACCAGTAGTGCTGGAGCAGCCAGCCGCCGAGGATCGGCCCCAGGGCTGCGCCGCCGGAGAACATCGCGGCCCACGTGGCGATCGCGATCCGGCGGTCACGCGCATCGGTGAAGACGTTGCGGATCAGCGACAGCGTCGAGGGCATCAGCATCGCGCCGAAGAAGCCCTGCAGCGCACGCATCGCGATGAGCGCCTCGGGGCTCGGGCTGAACGCTGCGGCGAGCGACACGATGCCGAATCCCGTGGCGCCCACGACCAACAGGCGACGGCGGCCGAGACGGTCACCCAGGCTGCCCATCGCGATCAGGAGCCCGGCGAGCATCAGGGCGTAGATGTCGACGATCCAGAGCAGCTGGTTGCCGGTCGGCGCGAGCGCCGTGCTGAGGCTGGGCAGGGCGAAGCTCAGCACGGTGTTGTCCACCGAGACGAGCAGGACAGGAAGCATGAGGGCGGCGAGGGCGGCCCACTCGCGGCGCGTGGCGCGCGCGGAAAGAACGTCGTGGGTCATGCGTTGAACTGTACCGTCCAGACGGTACAGTTCCAACCCGATGGAGGGTGACTCGCCCTACACTCCCCGCATGGCCTCGAGCGACGACCGCAGCACCCGCGACCGCCTGCTCGACGCGTTCGAGCACCAGCTCGTCGAGGGCGGCAGCCGTGCCGCGACGCTCGACGCCGTCGCCGCCGCGGCGGGTGTCTCCAAGGGCGGTCTGCTGTACCACTTCCACAGCAAGGACGAGCTCGTCGAGGGCATGCTCGAACGCCTGCACGAGCAGGCCGACGCCGACGTCGCGAAGATGCGCGAGGCGCCCGCCGGGCCCGTCGACTTCTACCTCGAGACCTCCGTCGACTCCGGCAGCGACTTCGACCGCGCGCTGATCGCGGCGACGCGCATCGCGCAGGAGAACGACTCCCGCGCGGCCGAGGCCATGGCCACGGTGCGCGAGGCGTGGTTCCAGGTGCTGGCCGAGCACCTGGGCGACGAGGCGTTGGCCCGCACGATCCAGCTGATCGGCGACGGCCTCTACTTCGACGACTCCACGGGCCTGCGCGACCCGGATGCCCTCGCGCACGTCCGCGCGGTGCTTGGGCGCCTCGACGTGCTCTGACGTTCGTCCTTCCAGCACCCCGACTTCACCCGCTGGACACGTCCGGGGCGTGCTGTTGAGGCATGGACCCACGTCCGGTGACCGTCTTCGCGCACCGCGGAGCGTCCGGGTACCGCCCGGAGCACACGATCGAGGCCTACCGCCTCGCGATCGAGATGGGCGCCGACGTCATCGAGCCCGATCTCGTCAGCACCCGCGACGGCGTCCTCGTCGCGCGCCACGAGAACGAGATCAGCGGCACGACCGACGTCGCCGACCATCCCGAGCTCGCGGACCGACGCACCACGAAGGTCGTCGACGGGGTCAGCGTGACCGGGTGGTTCACCGAGGACCTGACCCTCGCCGAGCTCCGCACCCTGCACACGCGGGAGCGCCTGCCGTCCGTGCGACCCGGCAACACGCTGTACGACGGGCTGTACCCCGTGCCGACGTTCGACGAGATCCTCGACCTCGCCCGGATCGAGGCGGTCCGGCGGGGACGCGTCATCGCGGTGGCGCCCGAGACCAAGCACCCGAGTCACTTCGCGTCGCTCGGGCTCGACCTCACGCCGCCCCTGCTCGCGAGCCTCGAGCGCGTGGGCTGGACCGGCGCGGACGCGCCCGTCGCGGTGCAGTCGTTCGAGTCGGGCAACCTGCGGGAGCTGCGGCGCCTCGTCGACGTGCCGCTCGTGCAGCTGACCTCGGCGTCCGCGGCCTACGCCCGCATGCTGACCCCCGCCGGTCTCCGCGAGGTCTCGACCTACGCCACGTGGCTGGGCCCGGAGAAGAGCCAGGTGCTCCCGCGGGACGCCGCGAACGGGATCGGCGCACCCAGCAGCCTCGTCGCCGACGCGCACGCCGCAGGTCTCAAGGTCGTGGTCTACACCGTGCGGGCCGAGCCCCAGTTCCTGCCCAGCAACGTCGACGTGCACGGCGAGCTCGCAGCCCTCGTCGCCGCGGGAGTCGACGGTGTGTTCGCCGACCAGCCCGACCTGGCGATCGTCTCAGTGGAACGTGCGCGGACCGAAGACCGGCGCCTCACCCTTCGTGCCCGCCGACCGCGCGATCTTCGTGTTGGGTGAGCGGAACATCGTCAGCTGCAGCTTCCGCTCCAGCCGCAGCTGAGCGCGCAGCCCTCGCCGGGCCGCCTCGTTCAGCAGCGTCTTGCTGGCACTGACCGAGTCAGGAGACCGCTCGATGAGCTGATCCGCGAGCTCGCGCGCGAGCTTGTCGGGGTCGACGTCGCTGCCGGTCGCGAGGCCCCACGCGGCGGCCTGCTCGCCCGAGAAGATCTCGCCCGTCATCGTGAGGCGCTTCGCCAGGTCGAGCGGGATCTGCTCGACGAGCGGGATCGTGCCGCTCATGTCGGGCACGAGACCCCACTTGGCCTCGAGGATCGACCACTTCGCGTCCGGGGTCGTGAAGCGGAAGTCGGCCGCGAGCGCGAGCTGGATCCCGGCACCGAACACGTGGCCGCGCGTCACGGCGATGACGGGCACGGGCAGCCGGCGCCACGCCCACAGCGACTGCTGAAAGCGGTTGGTGCCCCGCAGCGGGTTCGGGATGAAGCTCGCCACGACCTTCCGCGGGGTCTTGTTGACCGACGGGAAGTCGAGGCCGGCGCAGAACGACTTGCCCTCACCCGAGAGCAGCACGACCCGCACGTCACGGTTGGCGGCGATCTCGGACGCGCTCTCCAGCAGGCCGTCCAAGAGCTCGAGGTCGACCGCGTTGAGCTTGTCGGGCCGGTTGAGGCGCACGTGGGCCAGGGGCCCGTCGATCTCGGTGATCACCCGCGGTTCGGTCATGTGCCGATGTTACGCGTCGGTAGTGCCGGCTTCGTCGGACAGATCGGCCAGGCGCTCCAGCACGACGTCGACCGTGACCGCGAGGCTCGTCGGGCGCGCCACACGCTTCGGCTCCTCGTGGTGCATGCGGGCGGGCCAGCCCGGCCCCGCGAGCACGATGAGGGCGTCCTCCCGAGCGGCGGACGACACGCGCCACACGTGGTCGTCGGGCGACATCGGTGTGGTCGACCACAGGAACACGACCGCCGGGTGAACCGTGGCAATGACGTTCGCCAGGGCGCCGGCCGGCAGGCGCGCGCCAAACGAGTGGCTGGCGACGCCCCGCCCCGCGAGAGCCGCCTGCAGCGCCACGACCGGCAGCGAGTGCGGATCGTCCTCGACCGTCGCGAGCAGGACCCCGGCATGACGCCGGTCGAGATCGGGCCAGGCCCGCACGTAGGCGCGCAGCTCGGTGGCGAGGGTGTCGCTCACGAGGTGGCCCGCGTCGACCCCGATGATGCCGTCCGTCACCGACTCGCGGATGTGGCGCAGCGCTGGCTGGAGGTACGTGTCCCAGGCGTCGATGACCCCGTGCTCGACGACCACGACGGCGAGCAGCCGACTGAGTCGCCCGCCGTCGAAACGGGCCGCAGCGGTGAGGACGTCGGCGGCGAAGAGCTCGGGAGCCTCCAGGGCGTCGGCGACGTCCGCCGTCGACGCCGGGTGCGCCACGGGCGTCACGCCCTGCGTGGCGGCGAGCCGTGCCGCCGTGCGGGGCGCGACTCCCCGACCGATCAGACCGTGGAGCAGCTCGACCCGCGAGATGTCGGCCTCCGAGTAACGGCGGTGGCCGCCCTTGGTGCGCTCGGTCGGGCCGAGGCCGTACCGGCGCTCCCACGTGCGCAGGGTCGAGGGCGAGACGTGCAGTCGTTGGGCCACCGCACCGACGCTCCACGCCAGTGCGCTGACCTCAGCTTCTGCCGACCCGGTGGGCTCCAGGCTCGGGCTCTCGTGGTCCGCCATGATTCGAGGTCGAGCGTAGGGCGTGGTCCGCGATCCGCACGCCGAGGTCGGTGACGGGCCCGCTCCCGCGGCTACCCTCGGGGCATGGACCCCGTCGGGATGCTCATCTGGGGCGCGGGACTCATGTGCCTCGGCGTCCTGTTGGGCGTGGCCCGACGCTGGCTCGCCGCGCCCGTGCTCATCGCGCTTCCCGCGGGCCTCGCGTGCGTCGTGATCGGCATCCTCGAGGGCGACGAGATCTCCGTCCGATGGGCGGCGCTCCCGGTGGCGGCGGCGTCGTTGGTGCTGGCGCTCGCGCTGATCGACTGGGTGCGGGGGGCGCGGGGGTGAGTGTTGAGGTTCACGCCACGCCCAGCGCGGTTCGGCCGCTCGCATGCTGCGGACCGCGGGGGGGACCCCGTCGCTCCTTCGTCGCTCCTCCTCAAATCCCCGGTGTCCATGAAATGAATCAGCCGGACCCCCAAAGAACGGGGGCCCGGCTGATTCATAGCGTGCGCGAGGGGGGATTTGAACCCCCACGCCCTTGCGGACACTGGCACCTGAAGCCAGCGCGTCTACCATTCCGCCACTCGCGCGACAATCGTCCGGCGTGAGCCGAACGACCACCGAGTCTAGCACCGGAGCGACGCGCTCCAGACCTGGTGTCGATACGATCGACGAAGGCGTACGACCGATGCGTGGGAAGGGGGCGTGATGGCTGGAGTTCTCCAGCGGTTCGAGCAGCGGCTCGAGGGTGTCGTCACGAGCGCTTTCGCCCGGGCCTTCCGCAGTGCCGTGCAGCCCGTCGAGATCGCGGCGGCCCTGCAGCGCGAGATCGACAACTCGGCGCAGATCCTGTCGCGCGACCGCCGGCTCGTGCCCAACGACTTCACGGTCGAGCTCTCACCCGGCGACCACGCCCGACTCGTCCCATTCGGTGAGACGCTCACGAGCGAGCTCAGCACGCTCGTGCGCGAGCACGTCCACGAGCAGCGCTACACGCTCGCCGGTGGCCTGGCGATCGAGTTCGTCGAGGCGCCGGAGCTCGGCACCGGCCGCTTCCGGGTGCGCAGCCGCACCAACGCGTCCGTCCGTCCGGCAGCCGGTGCACGCATGAGCGACTCCGCCGCGCGCCGTGCCGAGGCCTACCTCGAGATCGGCGGCCAGCGACACCCCCTGACCCCGCCCGGACTCGTGATCGGTCGCGGCTCCGAGTCCGACCTGCGGATCGACGACCCGGGCATCTCGCGGCGTCACTGCGAGCTCAACATCCACGACACGGGCGAGACCGTCCAGATCACGGTGACCGACCTCGGCTCCACCAACGGTGTCGTCCTCAACGGCCACCGCGTGTCGTCGGCCGCCGTGCCCGACGGGTCCGAGATGCGACTCGGCAACACGACCGTCGTCGTGCGACTCACGGAACGGAAGGCCTGATGTCCGAGCTCACCCTGACGCTCATCAAGCTCGGCTTTCTCGCCGTGCTCTGGATCTTCGTCCTCTCGGCGGTCTCGGTCATCCGCACCGACATCTTCGGCACCAAGGTCACCGAGACGCCCGCGGGGCCCGGCGTCGCCGCACGCACGCCCAAGCCGGCCCCCAAGGCCAAGGTCACCAAGCCGCGTCGCCCCCAGCGGGGCACACCCAAGCTCCTGTACGTGACCGACGGTCCCAACGCGGGCCAGAGCGTCCCCCTCGGCGACCAGCCCATCCTCCTCGGACGCGGCACCGACGCGGCCATCCGGCTCGACGACGACTACGTCTCCACCCGGCACGCCCGGTTCGCGAGCAACGGTGCCGAGTGATTCGTCGAGGACGTCGGCTCCACCAACGGCACCTTCATCGGCAGCCAACGAGTCACGACCCCCGTCCCGATCGCGCTCGGGGTCCAGGTGCGCCTGGGCAAGACCATCGTCGAGCTGCGGAAGTGACCTCGCCCGTGTCCGACTCCCCGCTCGCGCTGCGCTACACCGCGCTCACCGACGTCGGCCTGCGGCGGTCCAACAACCAGGACTCCGGCTACGCCAGCCCGCACCTGCTGCTGCTGGCCGACGGCATGGGGGGCGCCGCCGCCGGCGACCTCGCGTCGTCGGAGGCCGTCACGATCATCCGTTCCGTCGACGACGGCAGCACCGATCACCAGGGGGGCGTCGACGCGCTCGACCACCTCGCGGACGTCGTCAACGCGGCCAACCAGCGACTCGGTGACCTCATCGAGGCCGACCCCGCCGTCGAGGGCATGGGCACGACGGTCGAGGCGATGCTGTGGGACGGCGAGAAGTTCGCCGTGGCCCACCTCGGCGACTCGCGTGCCTACCGCCTGCGCGGCAACCGCCTCACCCAGCTCAGCGCCGACCACACCTTCGTGCAGAGCCTCGTCGACGAGGGCCGCATCACGCCCGAGGAGGCCCGGCACCACCCGCACCGCTCGCTGCTGCTGCGGGCGATGCTCGGCCGCGACGACTTCGAGGCCGACTACTCCTGGCTCCAGCCGCAGCTCGGCGACCGCTACCTGCTCTGCAGCGACGGCCTGTCCGACATGGTCGAGGACGACGCGATCGCCCGGGCCCTGGGCGCGGAGTCGATCGACGTCGCCGCGACCGAGCTCGTCCGGCTCGCGCTGGAGGGCGGTGGCGCCGACAACGTCACGGTCGTGATCGGCGAGATGGTCGACGCCTCCACGCTCGAGCAGGAGTCCGACCTCGCGTGCGCCGACGGCCAGCCCCAGCTCGTGGGCGCGGCCGCGGAGTCGCCGCAGCCCCGTCGCGGTGCCGCGGTCGACGTGCACGACTCCACCGCGCGGTTCGCGGTCGATCCCGAGGAGCTGCGCTACGCCCCCCGGGAGCCGTCCCGGTGGCGGTTGGCCCGATGGATCATCGCGGTCGTCGTGCTGCTGGCGCTGCTCGGCGGCGGCGCCTGGTACGCCTACCAGTGGTCGCAAGACCAGTACTTCGTGAGCGAGTCCGACGGCACCGTCGCGATCTACCGTGGCGTCGACGCCAACCTCCCCTTCGTGACCCTCAAGCACCTCGAGTCCGAGACCGACATCCAGGTCGACGACCTGTCGTCGTTCCAGCAGAGCCAGATCAGCGACGGCATCGAGGCCACCGACCTCGCCGATGCCGAGCAGATCGTGCGGGAGCTGCGCGACGACGCGGCACCCGCGCCCTCGGCCACGCCGACCCCGACCGTGCCCGTCACGCCCACGGTCCCCGCGCCGACGGAGACGGTGGTGCCATGACGGAGGCCACCTGGGTCCCCCGCAAGCGCCGGGGTGCCGAGCTCGTCCTGACCGTGATGGCCGTGGGCCTCGCGATCTTCGCCTACTGCGCCGTCGGCCTGGGCGCCGAGGGCCGCGTCCCCGCGGGGGCCGTCGGACTCGCCGTGACCCTGATCGTCGTCGCG
>JAHEXN010000280.1:0-374 GCA_023252095.1 Actinomycetes bacterium
TCTCGAGCATCGGCGCCGTACGGCCGAGTCCCGCCGAGGCGATGTACGCCGGGGCCAAGAACGGCCTCAACGCGGTGACGCAAGCCGTGGCCCAGGAGTACGCGCCCCACGTGCGGTGCAACGTGATCATGCCGGGGGCGTTCGCGACCGACATGGCCGAGGACTGGGACGAGGACTTCCTCCAGCTCGTGACGCGTGGCCTGCCCGCCGGGCGGCTCGGACGTCCCGAGGAGCTGACCGGCATGGTCGTGCACCTGGCGAGCGACCGGTCGACCTACACGACGGGCGCCCTGATCACGGTCGACGGCGGCCGCACGGCGGTGTACTGAGATGGGGTCCTGAGATGAGTGTGCTCGACTCCTTCGACCTGACCG
>JAHEXN010000280.1:384-4274 GCA_023252095.1 Actinomycetes bacterium
GGACGCGTCGCGATCGTGACGGGTGCGTCGTCGGGCCTCGGCGAGGGCTTTGCCCGCACCCTGGCCGAGGCGGGCGCCACGGTGCACGCGGCGGCCCGGCGGGTCGACCGGCTCGAGGCGCTCGCGGCCGAGGTGCCGGGCATCGTGCCCGTTGCGTGCGACGTGACCGACCCGGCCGCGCGGCGCGAGCTCGTCGAGCAGGCCTCGTCAGCCGGTCCGATCGACGTCCTCGTCAACAACGCGGGTCGGCCCGGCCCGCCCGATGCGCTCGCGGAGTCCGACGAGGAGTTCACGAGCCTGCTCGAGCTCAACCTGACCGCGGGCTTCCACCTGGCGGTCGGCGTGGTCGACTCGCTTCCGGACGGACACCGGTCCTCGATCATCAACGTCTCGTCGGTCGTCGGTCTCGTCTCGACGGCTCCCATCGGCGGCGCGGGATACGCCGCGTCCAAGGCGGCGGTCATCGGGCTGACGCGTGAGCTCGCGGGCCAGTGGGGCCGCCGGGGCGTCCGGGTCAACGCCCTCGTCCCGGGCTGGTTCGACACCGAGATGACCGACGGCCTCTTCACGAACGAGAAGTCGGCGACGTGGGTGCGACGCGGAACGATGCTCAACCGCGGCGGCGCGACCGGTGAGGTCGACGCGCCCCTGCTGTTCCTCGCCTCCGACGCGTCCTCCTACATGACCGGGCAGGTGCTCGTGGTCGACGGCGGCTGGACCGCGCGATGAGCGACACGATGCTCGCCGTGGTGCTCGACGCGTGGGGGACGAGCCCCGTCCTGCGCGAGGTGCCGGTGCCCCAGCCTGCCGCGGGCGGCGTGCTGCTGCGCGTGACCGCCGCGGGCATGTGCCACTCGGACCTGCACGTCGCGGACGCGCCGCCGGGGCGGCTCCCCTTCGAGCCCCCGTTCGTGCTCGGGCACGAGGTCGCCGGCACCGTGGTCGAGGTCGGTGTCGAGGTCGACCCTGCGTGGATCGGACGCCCCGTCGTCGTGCACGGCGTCTGGGGGTGCGGCGAGTGCCGTCGGTGTCGCCAGGGTCGCGAGAACTACTGCCTGGAGCGCGGGCCCCGGATCGGCAACGGCCTCGGGCACGACGGTGGGCTCGCGGAGTTCATGGCGGTCCCCTCGCCCCGGCACCTCGTGCCGGCGGACGGCCTCGATCCGGTCGTCGCGGCGCCTCTGACGGACGCCGCCCTGACCGCGTTCCACGCGCTCAAGCCCCACGTCGAGACCCTCGACGACGCGTCGCGGGTTCTCGTGGTCGGGGCCGGTGGGTTGGGGCACTTCGCGGTGCAGCTCGTCGCCGCGACCGCCGCGACCGTCGTGGTCGTGGACCCGAAGCCGGAGGCGCGCGAGCTCGCTGCGACCCTGGGCGCCGACGTCGTGCACCCCGGTCTGGACGACGTGGCCCGCTCGCTGCACCGAGCCGCGGACCGCTTCGACCTCGTGCTCGACTTCGTCGGCGCGACCCCCACCATGCTCGGTTCCCTCGAGCTGCTCGCGCTCGGCGGTCACGTCGTGGTCGTGGGCGGTGCGGGTGGTGAGCTGACGGTGGGCAAGAACCTCGGACTGCCGCAGGGCTGGTCGGTCTCGGCGCCCTTCTGGGGGCCGCGCGACGACCTGCAGGCCGTGGTCGACCTGGCCCGCGCCGGCTCCCTGCACGCCCACACCGAGACCTTCGCGCTGCCCGACGCCCTCACGGCCTACGCCCGCCTCCGCGCCGGCGACATCCGCGGTCGCGCTGTCGTCGTTCCCGGCGACCCCCGAGACTGAACCCAAGGAGAAGACGACGATGCGCATGCTCGCCCAGGAGTTCGAGGCCCGCGCCGCTGAGCGGCCGTGGGAGGAGGCCGTGATCGACGCGGACGGCACCCACTCGACCGGCAAGATCTGGTCGGCGGCCGTCGAGCTGGCGCGCACGATGGAGAGCGTCGTCGACGGCGCCCCCACGGTCGTCGTGCAGGCCGACAACTCCTGGCGCACGCTCGTCACGGCGCTGGCGGTGGGACGTCTCGGCGGATTCATCGCGGTCCTGAGCGGCCACGCGACCGAGCAGGAGATCGACCTGGCCCTGGAGGACGTCGTCCCCGACGTCGTCCTGGCCTCCCCCCACACGCTCGAGACCTGGCGACTCGGCGGCAAGGGGTTCACGGCGGAGGCGCCGGCCCTCGACGGTTGGACCGTCGTCGCGCGCCCGGGTGCGACCCGCGGGGTCGAGCGGTGGAACGGCGGTGCCGCGATCGCGATGACGTCGGGCTCCACGGGCCGCCCCAAGTGCGTCGTGCAGTCCGAGAGCGCGATCCGTTTCGCGGGTCAGGCCACGATCGACGCCGTGGGGCTGGAGCCCGGCGACCGGATCGGCGCGTTCGTGCCGCTGTCGTCGGTCGCGGCGTTCTGCTTCGGGATGTACCTCCCGGCGATGCTGGGCGGCGCGATGGTCTGCCTGCCGCGGTGGGATCCCGCCCGGGCGATCGACGTGATCCGCGAGCACCAGGTGCGCTGGACCATGCTGGTGCCGACCATGGCGCTGCAGTTCGCCCTGGTCGACGGGGCCGAGGGTGGTCTGGCGTCGATGCGAGCGATGACGGTCGGCGGGGGCCCCATGGATGCGGGAGCGCTGGGTCGGGCCGAACAGCTGCTCGGCACCACGTTCCTGCGCGTGTTCGGGATGTCGGAGTGCCTGGGCCACACCACGCCCCTGCCCACCGACCCGCCCGAGATTCGTCTCGGCCGAGACGGTCGGCCGTTCCCGGGCATCGAGGTTCGGGTCGTCGACGAGGCGGGTGCGCCACTCCCGGTCGGTGAGCTCGGCCGCGCTCAGGTCAAGGGGCCGTCGCTGTTCACGGGATACGCGCGGGGCGGGACGCCGGCCCCGCCGGACCTGACTCCCGACGGCTTCCTCGTGACCGGCGATCTCGCCCGGATCAACGAGGACGGCACGATCAGCATCACGGGGCGCGAGAAGCAGATCATCATCCGTGGCGGTCGCAACATCGACGTCAACGAGGTCGAGGCCGCCGTCGCGGCAGTGCCGGAGGTTGTGCAGGTCTGCGTCGTGCCGGTGCCGGACGAGATCCTCGGCGAGCGGGCGGCTGCCCTCGTCGTGACGGCCGACCCGGGTCTCGACCTCGAGCGGGTCAAGGCCCGGCTCGCGGCGGACGGTGTGCCGAAGCACCAGTGGCCGGAGTTCGTGTTCCCGGTCCCGAGCCTGCCGCAGAACCGTGTGGGCAAGCTCGCGCGCAACGACGCGGTCAAGCTCGCCGAGGACCTCGCTCGCTCCGCGGCTTCGACGACCTTGAACTGACGTCAGGTCGACTACGATGTCGAGAAACCGCAGGTGAGGGGAATCATGGCGCGACAGGTGACCACGACCGAGGGGCCGCGATCCAAGCGCGGTCTGATCCTCAGCGCGGCGATCGAGAGCTTCGGCGACGACGGCTTCGAGCTCACGAAGTGGGCCTCGGTGGCCGACAAGGTCGGCATCGGGCAGACCGCCCTGTACCACTACTTCGAGTCGAAGGTGCACTGCCTGCTCACGATCATGAGCACCGAGCTCGAGCGGTCCATCGCCCTGTTCGAGGAGGCCATCGAGGGGGTCGACTCGCCCACCGAGCAGCTCAAGGCCGCCGTGGGGGCGGCGTACGACGTCGTGCCGCGCGAGGTCCTGCAGATGCACATCCTGCAGAGCCACATGGACCTGCTGGCGAAGCCGCGGCAGTCCGAGCGCGAGGAGGCCGAGCGTCAGCACGCCCGTGAGCTCGTGCGGGGGGTCGAGGAGCGGTGGACCGCGCTGGTCGAGCGCGGCATCGCGTCGGGGGAGTTCGCGTCCCGTGACGTCGTGCAGACGAGCCGGATGCTGCTCGCGATGGTCGTGAGCGTCTGGCGGTG
>JAHEXN010000036.1 GCA_023252095.1 Actinomycetes bacterium
TCTTCTTGGCGGGCGCCTTCTTGGCGGCAGCCTTCTTGGCCGGGCTCTTCTGTGCCGCGGGCTTGGACTTCCCACCTGTCGCGCGGGACACGGCGTCGCGAGCCTCGCGCGCGGCAGACGCGACGCGTGCGCCGGCCTTCTCGGCCGCGTCCTCGACGGCGTCCTCGATGTCGTCGGCGGTGTTCTCGACCTTGGCGGCGAAGCGCTTGGCGTCGTCGGCGGCCTTGCGAGCCGCCTTCTTGGCCTTGTCCTTGTACTTGCCGGCCTCGGACTTGTAGGAGTCGGCGAGCGCCTTGTACTTCTTGACGTCGACCTTGCGCTCCTCGAGGCGGGCCTCGAGCTTGTCGATCGTCTTCTCGTACTTCTTGATCTGGGCCTTCAGCTCAGCGACGACGCTGTCGGCCGCGGACTTCTTCTTCGCCATGACGCTCCTCGTGTGGATCGGTTCGGGCCCATCGTGCCGCATGCGGGTGAACACGCGGTGCGCGTCCGAGGTGCGGGCACGCACGTCAGAACAGGCCGGGCCGCTCCAGGTCGAGGAGGATCTGCTTGCGCTCGATGCCGCCGGCGTAGCCCGTGAGGGTGCCGTTGGACCCGATGACGCGGTGGCACGGCACGATGATCGGGATCGGGTTGGCGCCGTTGGCCGCTCCGACCGCACGGGAGACGACGGGCTGGTACCCGAGCCGGGCGGCGATCTCGCTGTAGCTCGCGGTCTCGCCGTAGGGGATGCGCCGCAGCTCGCCCCAGACCTTCTGCTGGAACTCGGTGCCGTCGTTGGCGAGCGGCAGGTCGAACTCCTTGCGCTCGCCCGCGAAGTACTCGACGAGCTGCGTCTCGGTGGCGTCGAGCACCGGATCAGGCACCCGCTCGCCGCGGACCTCGGCACCGAACTCGATCGCGGTGAGCAGCCCCGCAGAGCTGTGGAGGCGGAGGCCGCCGATGGGTGAGTCCATCCAGCGTGTGCTCATGTGGGAATCCTGTCGGGTGAGGTGGCGGAGCGCCAGAGGTGCAGACCGGCATAGGAGCGCCACGGCGCCCAGCGGTCGGACTGCTCGGAGGTGAGGCCGCGAGCGTCGAGCTCGCGACGCAGGACGAGGTCGGTCGTGAGCAGGACGTCGGGATCGCCGAGCCCCCGCATCAGGACGTAGTCGGCGGTCCAGGGCCCGATGCCACGCAGGGCCACGAGCGCGGCCCGCGTGGCGGCGCGGTCGGCGCCGGGCGAGAGGTCGAGGTCGCCGGCGACGACGGCGTCCGCGATCGTGGCGACCGCACGCCCCCGGGAGCGCGGCATCGGCAGCGTCTCGGGGTCGAGGTCGGCGAGGACCTCGGTGGTCGGGAAACTCCGGAGCAGCCCGTGCTCGGTCGCGAGAGCCAGGGTGACCGGCTCCCCGAGCTGCTCGGCGAGCCGGCCCAGTACCGTGCGGGCGCCCGTGACCGAGACCTGCTGGCCCACGACAGTGCGCACGGCCGTCTCGACCGGGTCGAAGCCGCCGGGCAGGCGCAGACCAGGGACCTCGGCCACGAGAGGAGCCAGCTGGGGATCGGCCCCGAGCACGGCGTCGATCGCCGCAGGGTCGGCGTCGAGGTCGAGCAGACGCCGGGAGCGCTCGACCGCGACGGCGGTGTCGCGCAGGTTGGTGAGCTCGAGGCGCGCCAGCACGTGGTCGTCGGCCGGCGTGAGCTCCACGACCCCTGGCCCGTGGGGCAGCTGCACGACGCGGGCGTAGGTGCCGTCACGCACGATCTCGACACCCGGGACGGCGTGGTCCTCCAGGAACTGCAGGAGGCCGGCCCCGTCGAACGGGGTCCGGACCGCCAGGCGCAGGGTCAGGTGACCGCTGGCCGGACCCGGGGCGCGGCGATGGCGCAGCGCGGACGGCGTGCACCCGTAGACCTCGCGCATCGTGTCGTTGAACTGGCGCACCGAGGCGAAGCCCGCCGCGTGGGCGACGTCGGCCATCGAGAGCGACGTGGTCTCGACGAGCAGCCGTGCGGTGTGGGCGCGGGCGCCGCGTGCAAGCGCCAGCGGACCGGCTCCGACCTCGGCGGCGAGCAGACGGTGCACCTGACGCGAGCTGTAGCCGAGCCGCTGGGCGAGCCCCTCGACACCCTCGCGCTCGACCAGGCCGTCGCGAATCAGGCGCATCGCACGGCCGACGGCGTCGGCCCGGTGGTTCCACTCCGGGGATCCGGGCACGGTGTCGGGCCGGCACCGGCGGCAGGCCCGGAAGCCGGCGCCGTGCGCGGCGGCCGCCGACCGGTAGAACACGACATTGCCGATCTTGGGCGTGACGGCCGGGCACGACGGCCGGCAGTAGATGCCCGTGGTGCGGACCGCCGTGAAGAAGACCCCGTCGAACCGGGCGTCGCGCGACTGCACGGCGCGGTAGTGGCGCTCGTGCTGCGCGTCCTGGACGTCGGTCATGACTCCATGATGCGTCGCGGCACCGACATCGTCTGGCGGGTTTCGGACGCGACCGTCAGCGCTGGTTCGACGACTCCTTGCGCCGCAGCTGCACGTTGGCCGTGGACTTGTCGATCTCGAACAGATCGATCTCCTCCAGCAGGCTGATGAGCTTGGCGTAGCCGTAGTTGCGCGGCTCGAACGAGGACTGGTTGCGCACCTGCTTGCCGACCGCCGAGAGCGTGGCCCAGCCGTGGTCGTCGGCATCGGCGTCGACCGCGGCCCGCAGCATCTGCACGAGGCGGGAGTTGCCGCGCATCTCGTTGCCGCTCATGCGGGTGCCGCCGGCACGCTTCTCGGGGCGCTCCTGGTCGGCCTCCTCGCCGCCGATGCGCTCGAGGTACACGAAGCGCGTGCAGGCGTTGACGAAGGCGTTGGGGGTCTTCTCCTGGCCGAAGCCGAGCACGATCGCACCGGACTGACGCAGTCGCATGACGAGCGGGGTGAAGTCGGCGTCGCTCGACACGATCGCGAACCCCTGGGCCGTGCCGGTCGACAGGATGTCCATCGCGTCGATGACCATCGCGATGTCGGAGGCGTTCTTGCCCTTGGTGTAGGCGAACTGCTGGATCGGCGCGATCGCGTAGTCCTGCAGGACCTTCGACCACGGACCGATCGTCGGGTTGGTCCAGTCGCCGTAGGCCCGGCGCACGTGGGCCACGCCTACCGTGGCGACCTCGCTCAGGATCGCGTCGATCTTCTTCGCGGGCGCGTTGTCGGCGTCGATCAGGACGGCGATCCGAGACTCTTCCATGATGCGGACGCTACAGGTATCGCCGCGGGCCTCCAGAGGTGTGCGCTCCGCGGGTCCCCACTAGATGTGTGCACCTGTCGGGTCTGCACAGAAATCCAGCCCCGGAGCGCACACCTCTGGTGGCACCATCGACACATGGAGATCATCGCCACTCCGGGCGACATCACGTCGCAGGACGTCGACGCCGTCGTCAATGCAGCGAACCGTGCCATGCGAGGCGGCGGCGGGGTCGACGGCGCGATCCATCGCGCCGGCGGCCCGGAGGTCCTGGCGGACTGCCGTGCTCGATTCCCTCGCGGACTTGCAACAGGTGAGGCCGGATGGACGACGGCCGGACTCATGTCGGCTCGGTGGGTCATCCACGTCGTCGGCCCCAACCACAATCGCGGCGAGACCGATCGCACGCTACTCACGTCCTGCTATGTCCATGCGCTCCGCGTTGCCGACGAGCTTGGCGCTCGTAGCGTGGCGTTCCCGCTCATCAGTGCGGGCAGCTATGGCTGGCCGTTCGAGGACGCTGTCGCTGCCGCGGTCGAGACGCTGAGCTCCACCGAGACACAGGTGGCCGAGGCGCGCATCAACGCCTACAGCTCGGCCGCACTCGCCGAGATCGAGCGTCAGCTCGACGCTCGAGACTGAATCGTCCGTCGCGGAACGGAAGCCGCGAAAAAGGAAGACCCCCACCAGGTGGAGCCGGTGGGGGTCTCGTAGCCCCGACGGGATTCGAACCCGCGCTACCGCCTTGAGAGGGCGACGTGCTAGGCCGCTACACAACGGGGCCACAGCCCGAAGGCCGTGCAACGCACCGAGGTGCGCTCGTACCCCGTACCGGATTCGAACCGGCGATCTCCGCCTTGAGAGGGCGGCGTCATAACCGCTAGACCAACGGGGCGCGGGGTCGGGCAAGCCCGACCTCAGCTGGGGTACTAGGACTCGAACCTAGAACAACTGAACCAGAATCAGCCGTGTTGCCAATTACACCATACCCCAAGGGGGTATCGAATCCCTCGAAAATCCGAGGCGTCCGAACCGAGGTGACACTCTACCCGACGTCACTCCCGGCGCCCAAACCGGTCACCGCGCCGGCCCTCACAACGCCGCCGACAGACGGGCGAGCGTGCGCGAGCGGCCCAGCAGCTCGAGCGACTCGAAGAGCGGCGGCGAGATGCGGCTGCCGGTCACGGCGACCCGGACCGGACCGAAGGCCAAGCGCGGCTTGAGGCCGAGCCCGTCGACGAGCGCCGCACGCAGCGCCGCCTCGATCGACGCGGTGTCCCAGGTCTCCAGTTCGGCCAGGGCGTCCCGCGCGGCACGCGCGGTGTCCTGACCCTTCTCGTCGAGGTTCTTCGCCGCGTCAGCCTCGTCGACCGTGAAGTCGTGGTCGTCGATGAACAGGAACCGGAGCATGTCGACGGCCTCGGTGAGCTTCGCGATGCGCTCGTGCACGAGCGGCGTGGCCGCGGCGAGCAGCGCGACCCGGTCGTCGTCAGCGGGCGTGCCGATAAGGCCTGCGGTCTGGAAGTACGGCAGCAGGCGCTGCGCGACCTCCTCGACCGGCAGCAGCCGGATGTGGTCGCCGTTGATGGCCTCGCACTTGGCCAGGTCGAAGCGCGCCGGGTTGGGGTTGACCCGCGAGACCTCGAACGCCTCGACGAGCTCGGCCAGGCCGAAGACGTCGCGCTCGACGCCGTCGACCGCCGGGAGCGACCAGCCGAGCAGCGCGAGGTAGTTGAGCAGGCCCTCCGGCAGGAAGCCCTGCTCGCGGTAGCCCAGCAGGTTCGACTCGGGGTCGCGCTTCGAGAGCTTCCGGTTGCCCTGGCCCATGACGTACGGGAGGTGCCCGAAGCGCGGCGTGGAGCCGTCGCCCACGCCGATCTGCGCGAAGGCCTCGTAGAGGGCGATCTGCCGCGGGGTCGACGACAGGATGTCCTCGCCGCGCAGGACGTGCGTGATGCCCATCAGCGCGTCGTCGGTGGGGTTGGTCAGCGTGTAGAGCGGCTGGCCGTTGGCGCGCACGATGACAAAGTCCTGCACGTTGTCGGCGCCGAACGTGATCGGGCCTCGCACGAGGTCGTCGAAGGTCCAGTCCTTCGCCGGCATCTTGAAGCGGATGACGGGCTTGCGGCCCTCGGCTTCGTAGGCCGCCTGCTGCTCCGGCGTGAGGTCGCGATGCAGGCCGTCGTAGCCACTGGGGCGACCCTCGGCGCGCGCGGCGTCGCGACGCTCCTCGAGCTCCTCGGCCGTGTCGTAGGCCTTGTAGGCCAGGCCGGCGTCGAGCAGGCGCTGCGCGACGTCGGCGTAGACGTCCATGCGCTCGCTCTGACGGTAGGGGCCGTGGTCGCCACCGACCTCGACGCCCTCGTCCCAGTCGAGGCCGAGCCAGCGCATCACGTCGACCAGGAGGTCGTAGGACTCCTGGTTGTCGCGGCTCGCGTCGGTGTCCTCGATGCGGAAGACGAACGTGCCGCCGTGGTGGCGCGCGAACGCCCAGCTGAACAGCGCCGTGCGGGCCATGCCGACGTGCGGGTTGCCGGTCGGCGAGGGGCAGAACCGGGCGACGACCGGCTTGCCGGGGATCACATCAGTCATGCGAGACCACCTGGTTGACGAGGGTGCCGATGCCGGCGATCGTGATGCTGACGGAGTCGCCGACCTGCATCGGGCCGACGCCCTCCGGGGTGCCCGTGAGGATCACGTCGCCGGGCAGCAGGGTCATGAAGCTCGAGACGTAGGCGACGATCGCCGGCACGTCGAAGATCATGTCGGCCGTGGTGCCGTCCTGCTGGGTCTCGCCGTTCAGCGTCGTGCGCACCCGGAGGTCGGAGGTGTCGAGGTTGGTCTCGATCCAGGGGCCGAGCGGGCAGAACGTGTCGTAGCCCTTGGCGCGGGCCCACTGACCGTCGGACTTCTGCAGGTCGCGGGCCGTGACGTCGTTCGCGACGGTGTAGCCGAAGATGACCTTGGCGGCATCAGCGGCCGGCACGTCGCGGCAGATGCGCCCGATCACGACGGCGAGCTCGCCCTCGAAGTGGAGGTCCTTGGTCGGCCGCGGGTAGACGATCGGGTCGCCCGGGCCGATCACGCTCGTGTTGGGCTTGAGGAAGACGAGCGGCTCGGCCGGGACGTCGTTGCCGAGCTCGGCGGCGTGCGCGGCGTAGTTGCGACCGATGCCGACGACCTTGCTGCGCGGGATGACCGGCGCGAGCAGGCGGACGTCGTCGAGCGGGACCTTCTCCCCCGTCAGCTCGATGCCGGCGTACAGCGGGTCGCCCTTGAGCACCGCGAGCGTGGGGGTGCCGTCCTCCTCTCCCACGACGCCGAAACGGGGATCATCATCTGCGGCAAATCTGGCGATACGCACGGGTTCGAGCCTAGCGGCGGTGGCCGCCCCGGGGATCGGCGGCCGAGTGCGGGCCCATTCTGGACAGATCGTTCCGCCATGACCTACCGTCGAGACATGGCCCGCCCTCGCTCGTTCGACGCCGACACCGCGCTCGGCGCGGCCGTCGAGGACTTCTGGGACGCCGGGTTCGGCGCCACCTCGACCGACGAGCTGTGCCGCAGCACGGGGCTCTCGCGCAGCAGCCTCTACAACACGTTCGGCAGCAAGCGCGACCTCTACCTGCGCGCGATCCTGCGCTACGCCAGCGAGAAGCAGGGGCAGCGCACCGAGCTGCTGGCCGCCGAGGTCGACGGCCGCACCCTGGTCGCAGCGATCCTCGCGAGCGTCCTCGACGAGCAGTGGAGCGACGACGATCGCCGGACGTGCCTCATGATCAACGCCTGCGTCGAGATCGGCGCCAGCGACGACGAGGTCCGCCGCGCGCTCGCCTCGAACGCCGAGGACTTCCGGCGCATGATCACCGAGGCGGTCCGTCGCGGGCAGCTCGACGGATCGATCCACACATCGGCGCCGGCCGACCGGCTCGCCGCGGTCCTGGCCGCCGCGGTCGACGGCCTGCAGGTCCGGTCGCGCATCGACCTCGACCGCGCCGATGTCGACGCCGCCGTCTCCACACTGGTCGACCTTCTCTGATCCGCCGCGCCCCTCGGCGCGGCTTCCGCACGTCCACGTTTTGAACTGATCGATCCACAACAACGGGGGAACCGATGACCGCAGGCGCCGGAACGACCGACCAGATCACGACCGAACCGACACGCACGCGACTCCCCGTCGCGGTTCCGGTGCTGGCCCTCGGCATCTTCTGCCTCGGCACGTCCGAGTTCATGCTGGCGGGACTCCTGCCCGAGATGGCTCGCGAGCTCGGCGTGACGATCCCCGCTGCCGGCTCGCTCATCAGCGCGTTCGCGGTCGGCATGCTCGTCGGCGCGCCGATCATGGCGCTGCTGACGCTCCGACTCCCCCGCAAGGTGACCCTGCTGGGAGCCGGGGTCGTGTTCGCGCTCGCCCACCTGGCCGGAGCCTTCACGACGAGCTTCGGGCTCCTCGTCACGACACGGGTCGTCGCCGCCGTCGCGTGCGCCACGTTCTGGGCGGTCGCGAGTGTCACGGTCGTCGCCCTCACGCCCAAGAACCTCACCGCTCGCGGACTCGGCGCGCTCATCAGCGGCATCACCCTGGCCAACATCGTCGGCGTCCCCGCCGGCACGTGGGTCAGTGACCGCTGGGGGTGGGAGGCGACGTTCCTCGCCGTCGCCGCGCTCAGCATCGGTGCGACCGCCGCCGTCGCGGCGCTGGTGCCCGAGACCGCGACGGGCGAGAAGATCGCCGTCGGAGCCCTGGCCCGACGCGAGATCCGCGGCCTGATGGGACCGCGACTGTGGTTCGCGCTCGGCACGACGATCACGGTGCAGGCGACGCTCGTCGCGACGTTCTCCTACCTCTCACCGCTGCTGACCGAGGTCTCCGGGATCCGTCCTGGCCTCGTGCCGCTCGTGCTGCTGGGCTTCGGACTGGGCTCGTACGCCGGCATCACGGTCGGTGGCCGCTACGCCGACCGCAATCCGCTGCTGAACGTCGTCGTGTCCCTGCTCGCGACGATGGTCGCCCTCGTCGTGGTCTGGCTCGCGGCCCCGATCGCGGCGGCCGTCGTGCCGGCCGTCGTCGTCTGGGGCTTCGCGACCTTCACGATCGCGTCGGCCATGAACGCCCGCGTCTTCCAGCACGCCGAGGACGCACCGAACCTCGTCGCCGGCGTCAACGTCTCGGCGTTCAACATCGGCAACGCGCTCGGACCCTGGTTCGGCGGACTCGTCATCTCGGTAGGCCTGGGGTACCGCACACTCCTGCCGCTGTCGCTCGCGCTGGCCGTGGTCGCCCTGCTCACGGTCGCCGGCTCGTGGCGCCTGGAGCGGACGGGCACCGACTGACAGTTCTCGCTGCAGCGCCGGGGTGTTACGATCTGGCGCTCAGGTGAGCCTACCCTGAGCACTTCCTGTGACGTGGGCATCGATCGGAGCTCCGTGGTCGGCACGTTCATCATCGGTCTGCGTGAAGGCCTCGAGGCCGCGCTCGTCGTCGGCATCCTGCTGGCCTACGTGCGCAAGGTCGGCCGGTCCGACGTCAGCCCTCGGATCTGGGTCGGCGTCGCCGCTGCGGTCCTGCTGTCGCTCGGCGTCGGCGCGATCCTCACGTTCGGCACCTACGGCCTGTCATTCCAGGCGCAGGAGCTCATCGGCGGCACGATGTCGATCGTCGCCGTCGGATTCGTGACCTGGATGGTGTTCTGGATGGCCCGGACGGCCCGGCACCTCAAGGGACACCTCGAGGGCGAGGTCGACCGGGCGCTCACGGGCGCCGCGTGGAGCCTCGTGCTCGTCGGGTTCCTCGCCGTCGCCCGCGAGGGCATCGAGACCGCTCTGTTCCTCTGGAGCGCCGTCCGCTCCTCGGGCGAGGGCGAGTCGCCGTGGCTCGGCGCGCTGCTCGGGCTCGCCACCGCCGTCGCCCTCGGCGCACTGATCCACCGCGGCATCGTGCGGATCAACCTGGCGCGCTTCTTCCAGTGGACCGGCGGCCTGCTCGTCGTCGTCGCGGCCGGGGTGCTGGCCTACGCCGTGCACGACCTCCAGGAGGCCCGGTTCCTGCCTGGCCCCTTCGAGCCGGCCCCCGAGGGCGCGGGCTCGTTCCTCTCGAGCCTGTACGGCGACTCCGCCTGGCTCTTCCGCATCCCCGACGTCATCGACCCGTCCGGCCTGCCCGCAGCAGTCCTCAAGGGCACGATCGGCTTCAGCCCCGAGATGACGATCCTCGAGGTCCTCGTCTGGGCCGTCTACCTCGTCGTCGTCATGACGCTCTTCCTCCGCACCACCCGTCGTCGCACCCCGGCGGCCTCCCCCGTCTCCGAAGGAGCATCCACCTCATGAAGCACCTCCCCCTCCGGTGGGCCACGCCGCTCGGCCTGGCCGCCGCCCTGGTCCTGAGCGGCTGCGTCGAGAACAACGCGTCCGGCTCCACCGCGATCGCCGTCACCAGCACCGCCGACGACTGCCAGGTCGAGTCCGCCACCGCCACGAGCGGTCCCGTCCGGTTCGAGGTCGAGAACACCGGCGACGACGTGACCGAGTTCTACGTGCTGGCCGACGACGGCCTGCGCATCGTCGGCGAGGTCGAGAACATCGCCGCTGGCGCGAGCCGCGACCTCACGGTCCAGCTGCAGCCCGGCGACTACTTCACGGTGTGCAAGCCCGGCATGGTCGGCGAGGGTGTCGGCCAGTCCGAGTTCAGCGTCACGGGCGACGACGTCAAGATCGACGAGGGCGACAAGGCCGCGATCGACGCTGCCGTCGCGAGCTACACGGCCTACACCAAGTCGCAGGTCGCCGAGCTCGTCACGGGCACGAAGGCCTTCACCGACGCGTACCGCGCGGGCAACGACGACGAGGCCCGCCGCCTGTTCCCCATCGCGCGCATCAACTACGAGCGCGTCGAGCCGACCGCCGGCAACTTCGGCGACCTCGACCCGAAGATCGACTACCGCAAGCCGGGCGCCGAGGCCGAGGGTCTGCCGTTCACGGGCTTCCACCGCATCGAGATGGACCTGTGGATCGACGAGGCCCGCATCAACTACCCCGGTGAGGACATCCAGCCGCTCGACGCCGCCGGCCGTGCGGCCGTGGCCGACCAGCTCGACGGCGACATCCAGTCGCTCTACGACCAGGTCCACGCCGACGACTTCGAGCTGACCGTCGACGACATCACGAACGGTGCGATCGGCCTGCTCGACGAGATCGCCGCCCCCGACGGCAAGCTCCCCGGCGAGGAGAACGAGTTCGCGCACACCGACCTGTACGACTTCCTCGCGAACGTCGAGGGAGCCCAGGTCGCCTACGAGAGCGTCCGTGACATCGCTGCCGCGAACGGCTCCGAGGGCAAGGACCTCGTGGCCGAGCTCGACGAGCAGTTCGCCGCGATGAAGGCGCTGCTGGCGACCTACGGCAGCTACGAGGCCGGCTTCGTGTCGTACGCGACGGTCGACCAGACCGCCCGCAACGCCCTCGGAGCCCAGCTCAACGCCCTGAGCGAGCCGCTGTCGCAGCTCACGTTCACGGTGCTCGGCGTCGATCCCGGCGAGTGACCGGCGGATACTGAGCCCGTGAACGACGCCACTCCTCCTCAGGGCACCCCAGCGCGAGGCGTCTCGCGCCGGGGTGTCCTCGGCATGGCCGCGGTCGCGGCCGCAGGCACCGCGGTGGGCTTCGGCGCGGCGCGCGCGACGTCTGCAGGCGACGCCGACCCCAGCCGCTCCAGCCACGAGTTCCGCGGTGAGCACCAGGCCGGCATCACGACTCCCGTGCAGCAGCACCTGTACTTCGCGAGCCTCGACATGACCGCTGGCGCGGGCCGCGAAGATCTCGTCTCGCTGCTGAAGGACTGGACCTCGGCGGCGGCCCAGCTCACCGCCGGGCTCGAGATCGGTGAAACGGGTGCCACCGACGGCTCGCCCCTCGCTCCCCCTGACGACACGGGCGAGGCGCTCGGGCTCGGGCCGCACAACCTGACGCTCACGTTCGGGCTCGGCCCCTCGCTGTTCGACCGCGAGGGCGACCCGTTCGGCATCGCGGCCCAGCGGCCCGAGGCCCTCGTTCCTCTCCCCTCGTTCGCGTTCGACCTCCTCGAGGACTCGATCAGCGACGGCGACCTGTGCATCCAGGCGTGCGCCGACGACCCCCAGGTCGTGGTGCACGCGATCCGCAACCTCAGCCGCATCGCGTTCGGACGCGCGCAGGTGCGCTGGACCCGACTCGGGTACGGCCGAACCTCGCGCACCAGCGCGGGTCAGCAGACGCCGCGCAACCTGTTCGGCTTCAAGGACGGCACGGCCAACGTCCTGTCCGACGACGCCGAGGCGCTGGAACGCTGGGTGTGGGCCGACGACGGGTGGATGGCCGGCGGCAGCTATCTCGTGGCCCGCACGATCCAGATGACGATCGAGAGCTGGGACCGCACCCGCCTGCAGGAGCAGGAGCTCGTGGTCGGGCGGACCAAGGGTGAGGGCGCACCGCTCTCCGGCGGCACCGAGATGACCGAGCCCGACTTCGCCATGACGTCCTCGACCGGCGACTTCGCCGTGCCGTCGACGTCGCACGTGCGCCTCGCGCACCCCGACACGAACGACGGGGTGCGCCTGCTGCGTCGCGGGTACAACTACGTCGACGGCAACAACGACCTGGGCCAGATCACGGCCGGCCTGTTCTTCCTGTCCTTCCAGCGCGACCCGGCCCAGTTCGTGCAGGTGCAGACGTCATTGAAGACCGATGCGCTCAACGAGTACATCCGTCACATCGGCTCGGCGCTCTACGCCGTGCCTCCCGGCGCACGGCCGGGCGAGCACATCGCCCAGGGGCTGTTCGAGGCCTGACGCTCGTCAGGCGAGGGTGATGTCGACCGGCACGGCTGCGCGCAGCGTGTGGCCGACGGGCGAGGACTCGAGCACCTTCGCGTGCAGCTGCTCGACCTGCTCCCGGGGAGCGGGCGACTCGAGCTTGACCGAGGCGCGGATCGCGTCGAAGCCCGCGTGCCCGTCCTTGAGTCCGAGGAACACGTGCAGGTCGACGTCGCCCTGCAGGTCGATCGACAGCGCGTCGATCGGGATGCCCGCGACGCTCGCGTTGGCGGCGTAGCCGACCGCCAGGCAGTTGCCCAGCGCCCCCAGCAGCTGCTCGACCGGGTTGGGTGCGGAGTCGCCACCGCCCAGCGCCGGCGGCTCGTCGGAGGCGATCGCGTCGAACTGACGGATCCGGGCGTGCGACGCGAACGCGCCGTCCCACGTGACGTGGGCCGCCCAGGTCGTGGCGGCCTTCGACGGATCGGCCTGGATCCCCTCGACGAGGGCACCGACCGCCGCGAGATCGACGTCGTTGAGCTGCGTGGTGGTCTGCTGGGTCATGGCGGATCCTTCGGGTGTCGGGACGTGGATGCCTCGAGCGTCCCTCGTCCGCGCCACGGCTCCCACGACTCTTGCGATGCAAGACGCTCGGGACAGGCGATGGATCCGTGCTACTGGCGTGCTGGCACGCGGTGCAGGACAAGCGGCACGGACCACGGCGGGTGGGTGAGCACGAAGCCCGCGCGTTGCCGGCGGACCTGGGATGATGCATTTCGGCAGCCAGGGCAGCCCGAATGCATCGTCGCTCGTCCGCCCCGCCAGCTGGTCCGTGGCCGCTTGTCCGGTGGCGCCGACGTCGGCCACGTCACGGCTGGTTTCGAGGCTCGCGCCCTGGCGGGCACTTACACCTCAACCAACGGAGGTTGTCGAACGAGGTCAGGCAGACCCGTAGCGGCGGTTGCGACTCGCGTACTCCTCGACCGCGGCGAACAGGGCCCGACGGTCGACGTCGGGCCAGGCGATGTCGCTGAAGACCATCTCGGCGTAGGCCGACTGCCACAGCAGGAAGTTACTCGTGCGCTGCTCGCCCGAGGTGCGCCAGAACAGGTCGACGTCTGGCATCCACGGCTCGTCGAGGTAGCGCGCGAACGTGCGCTCGTCGATGCGGTCGGGGTTGACCTTGCCGGCCGCGACGTCACGGGCGAGCGCCGCCGCGGCGTCGACGATCTCCGCCCGGCCCCCGTAGTTGACGCACATCGTGAGGGTGCAGACGGTGTTGGCGCGGGTGAGCTCCTCGGCCGCCTCGAGCTCCTTGATGACGGAGCGCCACAGACGCGGGCGGCGCCCGGCCCACCGCACGCGCACTCCCATCTCGTGCATCTCGTCACGCCGCCGCCGGATCACGTCGCGGTTGAAGCCCATGAGGAAGCGCACCTCGTCGGGCGAGCGCTTCCAGTTCTCGGTCGAGAACGCGTACGCGGAGACCGCCTCGATGCCGAGCTCCACGGCGCCCTCGACGACGTCGAACAGCGCGGCCTCGCCCCGCTCGTGACCCGCGGTGCGCGGGAGACCACGCTGCTTCGCCCAGCGGCCGTTGCCATCCATGACGATGCCGACGTGCCTCGGCACGAGCTCGCGAGGGAGGTCGGGGGCACGCACCCCGGATGGGTGCGGGCGCGGCGGGCGGACGGATCGCGTGGACATCGCGTCGAACCTACCGATCGACGTGGGCGAGCGAGCGCAGGGAGCGCTCGAGGTGCCAGGCGACGTAGGCGTTGACGATGCCCGTGGCCTCGCGCCGCGACCGGTCGTCGGACGCGGCGACCGACTCCCACTCACCCGTGAGCAGGGCGCCCAGCAGCGCGACGGTGGGCGCGCTCGGTGCCGACGACCCGGGCACGCGGCACGAGTCGCACAGGATGCCACCCGACGCGGCGTGGAAGTTGCGGTGCGGCCCCGGTGCGCCGCACCGTGCGCACAGTCCGAAGCTGGGGGCGTAGCCCGCAATTGCGAGGGCACGGAGCTGGTAGGAGTCGAGGAGCTGCCCAGCGGGCTGACGCCGCTCGCTGAGGGCCCGGAGCGCACCGACGAGCAGCTGGTACTGCGGCAGGGACGCCTCGGAGTCCTCCGGCACGACCCGCTCGGCGGTCTCGAGCATGACCGTGCCGGCGGTGTACGCGCCGTAGTCGCCCCCCAGCGAGAGCGAGAACGGATCGAGCGTCTGCACCTGGGTGACGATGTCGAGCGTGCGGCCCACCGCGAACTGCAGGTCGACGTGCATGAACGGCTCGAGCCGACCGCCCAGGCGGCTCGTGGTCTTGCGCACGCCCTTGGCGACCGCGCGCACCTGGCCGTGCTGACGGCTCAGCATCGTGATGATGCGGTCGGCCTCGCCCAGCTTGTGGGTGCGGAGCACGACCGCGGAGTCGCGGTACAGCGTCATGTCCCGCCTCCGTCCTCTCGCCGCCCCGGGGCCCGGCATCCGGACCGGGTTCCACCATTCTGCCGCGCTGTCGGGCATCCGGCCGGCTCGACACCCCGCTCTGGCCCACCAGGCGTGCGTAGGGTTGGCGGCATGACCCGTGCCATCGTCATCCGCGCCCATGGCGGACCCGAGCAGCTGCGACTCGAGGAGATCGCCGTGCCGGATCCCGGTCCCGACGAGCTGCTCGTGGAGGTGCTCGCCGCAGGCGTCAACTTCATCGACACCTACCAGCGGTCCGGCGCCTACTCGACGCCTCTGCCCTTCACGTTGGGCAAGGAGGGCGCCGGACGCGTCATGGCGACGGGCCCCGACGTCGATGGTGTCGCCGTGGGCGACGTCGTGGCCTGGGGGCACGGTGCCGGCTCCTACGCCGAGCACGCGATCGTCCCCGTCTCGCAGGCCGTCGTGGTACCCGACGGGGTCGACCCGAGCACGGCGGCCGCGATCATGCTGCAGGGCATGACGGCGCACTACCTCGTGCACTCGATCGTCCCGCTCGCCAAGGGCGACACCGTGCTGCTGCACGCCGGTGCGGGAGGCGTGGGCCTGCTGCTCACCCAGCTGCTCGCGCGCGAGGGCGTGCGGGTGCTGACCACGGCGGGCTCGCCCGAGAAGAAGGAGCTGTCGCGTGGCGCCGGCGCGGCCGAGGTGCTCGACTACACGGGCTTCGGCGAGGCGGCGCGCGACCTGACCGGGGGCCGCGGCGTCCGGGCCGTGTTCGACGGGGTCGGCGCCTCGACCTTCGACGAAGGGCTCGATGCGCTGCAGCGCCGGGGCACCTTCGTGCTGTTCGGTGCTGCGAGCGGCCCGGTACCGCCCGTCGACCCCCGCGACCTCAACACGAAGGGATCTCTCGTGCTGACGCGCCCGTCGCTGGCGGACTTCATCGCCGACCGGGACGAGCTCGAGTGGCGCGCGGCCGACGTGCTCGGGGCCGTGGCCTCGGGCGACCTCGACGTCAGGATCGGTGGCACCTACGCCCTGGCGGACGCCGCGACGGCGCACGTCGACCTCGAGGGCCGCCGCACGACGGGCAAGCTCCTGCTGCTGCCCTGACGGGTGACGCACCCGGGGTCAGTCGAGGCAGAACTCGTTGCCCTCGGGATCGGCCATCGTGATGAACCCTGCCTCCATGCGGCCGTCGGGATCGACGCGGTAGAGGCGCGTGGCGCCGAGGGCCGTGAGCCGCTCGCACTCGGCCTCGAGCGCGGCCATGCGCTCGTCGTCGACCAGGCCCGGGGCGACCCGGAGGTCGAGGTGCAGGCGATTCTTGCCGGCCTTGGCCTCGGGGACCTGCTGGATGAAGACGCGGGGTCCCACGCCGTCGGGATCGACCACGGCAGACCGCGAGTTGTGCAGCTCGGGCGGGACCCCGAACGCCGTGAGCGCCTGCTCCCAGGTGTCGAAGCCCGACGGTGGAGCCTGCACCTCGTAACCGAGGGCCTCGGCCCAGAACTCGGCGACCCGCGCGGGGTCGACGGCGTCGATCGTGATCTGCACGGTTCGTCCCATGACGCCATCGTGCTCCCCACCACCGACACTCCGACTCACCGCCCGGTGGACTGCACGGCGTCGAGCCGGTCGAGGAGCTCGCCGATCACGAGGGAGTCGTAGCGACCCTCGGCGCGCAGGTCGAGCAGGGCTTCACGCTGGTCCTCGATCACAAGGGCCTGGAGCGCCCGGAAGTCCTGCAGGAGCGCCTCGCGCTCGGCACCCTCGACCCCAGCCCACGCCCACTCGGCCGCCGGCGTCGATCGGCGACGCACGTGCTGGACGACCGCGGGATCGATCCGTCGGCCGTCGAGTCCCTCCACCTCCGCCTCGTCGCACCGGGACTGCGAGACGTCGGCCAGAGCCGCGACGAGCGAGCCGAGCTGTTCCCTCCGCGCGGTCTTCCGATCGTCGAGCACCCCGAGACGACGCACCACGACCGCCAGCGTGCCGCCCTGCACCAGCAACGACGCACCCGCCACCGCGAAGGCGACGAGCACGAGCAGGTCACGCTGGGCCAGGTCGTGCGGGAGCGTCTGCGCCGCAGCGACCGTGATGCACCCGCGCATGCCGGCCCACGTGAGCACCAGGCCGTCGCGTGCGCTCATCGACTGCTCGCCGTAGAACGTGATGTCGTGCTCGCGTCGCTGGATCGCCTTGAGCGCACGCTCGCGACGGGCCGCCGAGTGGCGCTGGGCCTCGGGCGAGGCCAGGTAGTCGCGCAGCGCGGCCATGCGGGGGCGCGAGGCCTCGTGCTGCCGCCGGTCACCGCGCAGACCCAGCAGCAGGACTCCCATGAACAGGACTCGCGCTGACAGCACGACGGCCAGCACGAGCGCCGCGACACCCGCCATGAGCCCCACCGACTGCCCCGTCCTGGAGAAGTCGTCCCAGAGCGGACGCAGCTGCAGTCCCATCACGAGGAACACCGCACCCTCGAGCAGGAAGGCGATCGTGCGCCAGTTGATGCGCTCGGCGACCCGGTCCTCAGGGCGCAGCTCGACGTAGCCACGCGAGCCGATCGCCAGGCCGGCCACCACGACGGCCACGAGTCCCGACCCGCCCAGGTGCTCGGCCGGCGCGTAGGCCACGAACGGCACGACGAACGAGATTGCCGTCGCCACGGTCGCATCCTTCACGAGTGACCGGACGAGCAGGCTGGCCGCAGCGACGACGACGCCGACCAGGCACGCCATGACCACGGCGACCAGGAGGTCCAGACCGACGTCGAGCACCGAGACGGTGACCCCGGTCGCGGCGACGGCACTGCGCAGGAGCACCAGGGCCGTCGCGTCGTTGAGCAGGCTCTCGCCCTCGAGCACCGTCAGCAGACGCGGCGGCGCACCGGTCCGGCGGGCGATCGACGTCGCGACCGCGTCAGTGGGGCTCACAATCGCCCCGAGCGCGAACGCCTCGGCGAAACCGACGCCGGGCACCACGAGCGGCAGCAGCAGCCCGAGCAGCGCCGACGTGACGATCACGAGGACGATCGAGAGCCCGCCGATCGCCTTCAGGTCACGACGGAAGTCGGTGATCGGCATCGTCACGGCGGACGCGTAGAGCAGCGGCGGCAGGACCCCCGCGAGGACGATCTCCGGGTCGACCTCGGCATCGGGCACGCCCGGCACGAAGGACAGGCCGACCCCGACCGCGACGAGCGACAGCGGCGCCGCGACTCCGAGCCTCGGCGACACGACACAGACCGCGACGACCACGATGACGCCGAGCACGGCGAGCTCCATGGGTTCCATGCGTCGATCGTGGCACTGCCGGCGAAGGCCGACACGGAATCCGGAACGAGGAACGGCGCCGGCTCCCCGCTCTCGCGGGGCGCCGGCGCCGTGGGGTGGTGAGCTGGTGCG